>JBEAWD010000011.1:0-3689 GCA_041160585.1 Pseudomonadota bacterium
GCGGCGGCGATCCTGCGCGCGCATCCTGACTACCGGGCGCCGGAGGCCCAGCGCGCCGCCATCCTGGCCGTGCTGAGGCAGGAGGGTTTCATGCAGCGCGAGCAACCTCAATGACATCGCACGCCGCGGGCGGCGAACTCGTCGAATTGCGGACCGCTGACAGCACGGCACTTCAGGGGGTGTTGTATCGGCCGCCGGGTCGGAGCCGTCATGCGGTGTTGATCGCCGGTGGCCTGGGTATACCGCAGCGCTATTACGCGCCGTTCGCCACCTGGCTCGCCCAGCGCGGGCATCTCGTACTGACTTTCGATCTCCGGGGCATGGGTGCCTCGCGCAGGCCTGAGCACCGCCACTCACTGCGAGGTCTGGACGCCGACATGCTGACCTGGGCGCGTCAGGACTTTCCTGCCGCCGTGCAGGCCTTGTCGAGCATGGTCGATGGCAAGTCCATCGTCCTGATCGGTCACAGCTTGGGCGCTCACCACGCGATGATGACGGACCCTCAAACGCAGACGCAAGTCGAGACGCTCGTGTCCGTTGCAGCGGGCTCGGGATATTGGCGCGACTGGGCGGCGCCTTCACGTCGTGTGGCCCCCCTGTTGCTTCACCTGGCCGCCCCGGTGCTCACGCCCTTGCTTGGTTACTTCCCGGGCAAGGCCCTGCGCATGGTGGGCGACTTGCCTGGACCTGCCATGCGGCAGTGGACACGCTGGTGCCGACATCCTGGCTTTGCTTGGGGTGCCGAGCCAGATCTCGTGAAGCCGAGTCTGCAGTCCGCACGCTTTCGGATCGAGGCGTTCAGCTTTACTGACGATGATGCGATGACTGAGAACTGCACGCGCAAGCTATTGGCTGCAATGCCCAATGCGGCATCGACCGTCATGGTGGTGAAGCCGGGTGATGTGGGTCTGGCCAGGATCGGACATACCGGTGCCTTTCGCCGTGAGGGTGCCGAGGCACTCTGGCCAATGTTTGAGCAAGCCTTCCTGAATCCGCCACGGCCGCCGGCCCCACCTCGGCCTCGATCTGGTTGAAGGAGGCGACTACCTGCTCTTCGCGCTGGGCGTCCAGCCCGTAAGCGCGGGCCCGACCGCCCTGGGCGGTGATGTCCTCCACCAGCGGCTGTAGCGCGGAGGCTGTGCGCCTGGCCACGCACACGGCGCGGATGCATCGCGGGGGTGAGGTCGTGAAGCAGCGTGGCGGCATCTCCTGGTGACTAACGGCCTCGCAGCAAAGGCCGTGACGAAGTTCAGAGGGAAGACCTCAGAGACTGGACGATGCGCGTAGCCACCTCCCTGGCTAGGTGGTCCACCGGCATCAGCGCGTCCGGCACGCGCCCCGCGCGCAGGGATGCCGCCCCATGGACGGCACTCCAGGCAAACAGCGCATCGCTCTCAGTGGGCGCATGTGGCACGACGCCCGTGCGATGCAAGCCGAGCAGCGCCGCGGGCAGGTAGTCGTAGCTGTTGCGGCGGTCCAGCGGGTCAGCCTGGGCGCGGTAAGCCGCCCCCTGCGGGCCGAAGATCAGGCGCCACAACGGCGGCTCGTCATCGGCAAATTGGAGGTAGGCGCGCGCCAGTCGCTGCAAACGCGCCTGAGCCTGTGCGGCGTGCGAGGGCGGCTGCGAGATGTCGAAGGCCTCGGCGAACCGCGACTCCAGCCGGCTGAACCCGATCCGTGCCAATTCCAGTAGCAGGTCTTCACGGCTGGCGAAGTGCCGGTAGGCCGCAGCAGGCGTCACGCCCAGGCCAGTGGTTAGCTGGCGCAAGGACAACCCTTCGATATCGGGTTCTGCCAGCGCCGCATCGAGAAGCGCCTGACGCAGGTTGCCATGGTGGAAGCCCCGGGCGGCAGGCATCGTGGCCGGGGCGACCCGAGTCCGAGGCGATAGGAATTCCTTGAACATGGCCTGATGTTATCTATGTTTACATTTGGAGCGCAAGGCTTCAGAATGAATGTCGACGTCGTTGACTTCACACTTCGTTCGGAATCCTGCCTTGGCTTGGGAGAACTGCATGAGCTCACAACCTGTCGGTTTGCCTTGGAGACCTGTTGCCACGCGGGCGGCCCTGGCCGTAGCCTTGACCACCGCGCTGGGGGCCTGCTCGGTGACACAGCCGGAACCGCCTGTGCGGGCAGGACGAGCGCAGGCCGCGAGCACGGCCGCCCCCATGCTGCCAGCGCCTCGGATGGTGTCCACCCGCGTGGGGCATCTCGCCGTCCGGGACACGGGTGCGAGCGCTGCGGCTGGTGAGGTCATCGTGCTGTGGCCGTCCATCCTTTCCGACCACCGTATCTATCGCACCCCGATCGAGGCCTGGCGAGGTCGGTATCGCCTGATCGTCGTGGACGGCCCAGGCCATGGCGATAGCGGCCCGGCACCCGGCCCTTTCACGATGGCCGATTGCGGCCACGCGGTGGGTGAGGTGCTGGATGCACTGGGCGTCGCGCAGCCAGTCATCGTGGTGGGCACCAGTTGGGGCGGTCTGGTGGCGGGTGAGTTCGCACTCGCCCAGCCTGGCCGCACACGCGCCTTGGTGATGCTGAACACCCCCGTGTACACCGCAACGGGCGGGCCCACCTTCGGCGACCGATTCGTGATCTGGGGTGCACGGTGGATCCCAAGCACCGGCTTGTACCGCGACGGTGTTGCTCGCGCCTTCTTCCTTCCCGCCACCCGCGAACGCGCAGGGCCGCTGATACAAGATTTCCATCAGCATCTCCAGCAGGCAGACGGCGCTGCGCTGGCGCGGTCGGTGCGCTCGGTGCTGATCGATCGCGAGGCGCTGGCCCCGAGGATGTCAGGCATCACCGCACCGGCGCTGTTTGTCACCGGACGCCACGACGAGATGTACCCACTGGAGGCTCTGCGCACGGCCGCTGCCGCCTTGCCCCAGGGCCGGTTCGAGGTGCTGGACACCGGGCACATCTCGGTGGTGGACGCGCCGCAGCAGACCACCGCCCTGATCGACCAGTTTCTGGCCTCGCTGACGCCCATGCCCCGGTGAGATGCTGGCCTTCGTGTGGAAGTTCGAATCCTTCGAACTCGCTGAGCGAGCTCAGGCGGCCTGCAGTTCGAAGTGCACCTCCCGCCCCATCGCGGTGGCGATGTTCACCAGCGCGTCCAGCGAAAATCGCGACACCCGGCCTCGAAGGAGGTCGTTCATTCGGGGCTGTGTCACCCCACAGCGCCGCGAGTGCGGGTCGCAAGTGGGGCACTTGGCACAGGTGCGGCAGGTCAAGTTCGTCGGCTGTGGTCGAAGAAGTTGCTCGTTGCTCGTATGTAAGCGTCTTCAGACCACCACCACCAGATCGCTGTAGCGCTTCAGCAGCGCGTCGGCGGTCACCAGCTTCAGCGGTTCGGCCAGTGCCTGGGAAATCAGCAGACGGTCGAAGGGATCGTTGTGGTGTGGCTCCAGCAGCGCGACGCCGGCCGAATGTGCGGCGCTGACGGGCAGGTGCATGAAGCCGCTGGGCTCGATCGCGGCGGCCAGCTCCGCAGGGTCGGCGTCGATCTTGCCCAGCCGAGCCTTGATGGCCACCTCCCAGATCGATGCGGCCGAGACATGGACTTCGTTGGCGGCCTGCAGCATCTGCCGTGTCGCCGCCTTCAGCAGCGGGGAGCCCGCCACCGCCCACAGGAACACATGGGTGTCGAGCAGCAGCCGCATCAGCGGCCTTCGAAGGCG
>JBEAWD010000016.1:0-18267 GCA_041160585.1 Pseudomonadota bacterium
GGTGGGTGCCGTCCAGCAGAAGTTGGTGCAGACCCGCCAGTGTGCCTCGCCAGCGCAGGCCACGCGCATCGGGTTTGAGGGCACCCTTGAGGTCTTCGGGGGACCAGACGCTGATCTCGATGGGCACGCGCGCGCCCAATGCCGGGCAGGACACCTCCAAGCCGATCACGGGGACCGGTTCGCGCCCCCGGCCGCTGCGCTGACCGGCGTCGAAGGCTACGCCCTGGTTCAGCAGGGCCAATTCGGGGCCGGTGGGGTCGTCGGTGTAGAGGTCCAGCAGGATGGGTGAGTCCACCGTGGCCGTGCCACGCCAGACCGCGCCGCCCACATGCGGGTTGAATGCGGCCAAGCGGCCCATCCATTGGGCGGCCAGTTCGCGAAGGGCCCGCAACTCCTGCGGCTGGGAGTCTCCGAAGAAGAGGCTCAGATGCTCACGCACGGCGTCTTCGACTTCCAAATGGTCCGGCATCTGAACGCCGCGCAGCCCCGATACCCCCAGGTGTTCGGCGGCCTTGCGGCAGGCGCTGGCGTAGTCCAGGCCATGCTCAACGATCCAAGTTGCCGCCGAGGCGGCGATTTCCCCTCGGCTGCTCATCGGCGCAGGCCCTCGGGCAGGGCCACCGCAGGCATTCGCGCGGCGATGGTTTCGGCGCGTCCGGCCAAGTACGGTGATTGGGGCAGTTTCTCGAAGCGGCGCGGCGCGGGCAACATCACCGCCAGGCGCGCGGCCTGCAGCGGCTCCAGCCGGCTCGGTTCGACCCTGAAGTAGTGCGCGGCAGCAGCCTTCGCACCGTATATGCCTTCACCCCATTCGACGCTGTTGAGGTAGATCTCCAGGATCCGCGACTTGCTGAGGGTGGCTTCAAGTGCCCAGGTAATGACCGCTTCCTGGCCCTTGCGCCAGTAGGTTCGCTCGCCGCTGAGAAACAGGTTCTTGGCCAGCTGTTGCGTGATGGTGGATCCACCCATCAGCCGCTCGGGTTTGCGTGCGCCCGGCCCACCCAGGCCCGGGCCGGGCGGTGCGGCGCCACGCCGTTCATTGCGCTCGCGCGCCTTGTCGATGGCTTCCCACTCGAGCCCGCGATGATCGACGAAGCCCGCGTCTTCGCTGGCGATGACGGCGCGGGGCAGTGCCGTGCCCATCTCGCGCAGTGGCATCCAGGCTTGGCTCCAAGCCAGATAGCGGTCACGCTGCAGGATGCGCACGGCTTGCGTGCGCTGAAAGGTGGATGACGACGGGTCCACATAGGCCATCAGCGCCACCCGCGCCAGGAAGTACAACTGCAAGGCCAGTGCGGCGATCAACAGCAGGGCGGCAAGCCGGGCCAGGTGTCGAAGCACGGACATGGCCAGTCGAGTCGCGCTCAGCCCGCTGCCAGGCGCTGCCGCAGCGCGGCCAGCACCGGCGGGGTATGGGGGCGCACGCCGCGCCAGAAGGCGAACGCCTCGGCCGCCTGCTCGACCAGCATGCCCAGACCGTCCCGCGCCTGGGCGCCCTGAGCCTGCGCCCATTGCAGGAAGGGCAGCGCCGGCGCACCGTACATCATGTCCACCGCCAAGCCGCCGGTACGCAGGATGCCCTCGGCCACCGGCGAACGGTCACCCGCCAGGCTGCTGGCCGTGCCATTGATCAGCACTTGGCAGCCCGTGCCGCAGAGTGCGGCGGCCTCTGTCAGGCCACCGGCCCGGATCTCGCTGCCGTGTTCACGCGCCCAGGCTTCGTGGGCGGCCGCCAGCGCCACGGCCTTGTCCACGGTCCGGTTCACCAGGACGACGCGCGCCGGCCCCGCGGCCAGCAAGGGCCCCAGCACGCCGGCCGACGCCCCGCCCGCGCCCAGCAGCAGCACCGTGGTGCCCTTGAGCGGCAGCCCCGCATGCGTCTGGATGTCGGCCACCAGACCCAGCCCGTCGGTGTTCTCCGCCTGCCAGCCTTGGGCATCAAAGCGAACCGTGTTGGCCGCTTGGGCCAACCGCACCCGTGCGCTCAGGCCCGCCACCAACCGCGGCACCTCGAACTTGAAGGGTACGGTGACGTTGCAGCCCCGCGCGCCCGAGGCCGCCCACCAGGCCAAGGTGGACTCGAATCCATCCAGCGGCGACAGGACACGCTCGTACGCGATGGGATGCCCGGTCTGCCGCGCGAACTCGGCGTGAATGAACGGCGATTGGCTGTGGGCCACCGGGTGACCGATGACGGCGTAGCGGTCGGGCGGGTGGGCGCTCATTGGGTGATCACGACGGCGTCAGACCGGCATCAGGGTGTGGCCGAGGCAGCGGGTGCCACGGGCTCACCTGCCCCGTCGACCTCATTGCCGCCCTCCACATCGATGGCCAGGGCCAGCGGAGCAGAGGCCTGCGCGAGATCATCGTCATCGTCACCACCGCTTGCCTCGTGGTCTTGTGGCTCAGCATCCAGCCGTGCCTGCAGCGTGGCGTGCACGTCCAAGGTGAGCAGGTCCACGCCTTGCACGCGGGCCATCAGACGCGTGCCGCGCGGCAGAGGTTCGGCCCCGGCCACCTTGAAGACCAGGGGCAGTTCCTCGGCACGCACCAGGCCGTCCTTGAGCACGGTGGCCGGCAGTTCGTTGACGCCGTTCTGTTCCAGCCATCGCAAGGTCCAGTAACGCTCGATGCCGCGCTGGAAATCGGCATAGGCTGTGTAGGCGGCGTCGAAGGACGACACCACCGAGAACAGTTGCGCATCCTTGGGCTTGAAGGGCGCGGCCAGCGCCGCGGTGCGGCCGTGCCGTGCACAGGCGATCACCTGCCACTGATTGACCAGGTCCACATAGCGGCGCAGGGGGGAAGACGCCCAGGTGTAGTGGCTCACACCCATGCCCGCGTGGGGCGCCGGCTTGGTGCCCATGCGCACCTTGATGCCCGGGGCCAGGCTGGCCTGGCTGCGGTAGATGCCCGGCACGCCCAGTTCGGCCAGCCACGCACCCCAGCTGCTGTTGGCCAGGATCATCAGCTCAGCCACCAGCAGGTCCAGCGGCGAGCCACGCTGGCGCTGCGAAATGATCACGGTTTCGCCACCGTGGGGCGGCTCCTCCTGCGTCCCGTCCCGGCCTTCGAGCTTGAAGTTGAAGTCCGGTCGGTTGAAGTTCTCGGGCTTGCCGCGCACCACTTCGCGCTGGGCCTTGAGGTGTTGGGCCAGGCGGAAACTGAAGGCCAGTTCCCGGTGAAAGGGAAGGCTGGCTTCGCCGGTGGACAGCAGCGTGTCTTCGCTGATGTGCGCCTCCAGCTTGTCGTGGCGCAGGTTGGCTTGCACATGCACGCGCTCCAGCCGCGTGCTGCGGTCGCGGATCTCCAGAGTGGCTTCGTCCAGCGTCACGTAAAGGCTCACGGCCGGGCTGGCACGGCCCTCGACCAGGGTGTAGGCCTGCACCACCTCATCGGGCAGCATCGTCAGCTTGTGACCGGGCATGTAGACGGTGGACAGGCGCTGCACGGCGATCTGGTCCACCGGCGTGCCCGGCGCGATGGCCAAGGCCGGCGCGGCGATGTGGATGCCCAGCACCACGGTGCCGCTGCCCAGCCCGCGCACCGAAATCGCGTCATCGATCTCGGTGGTGCTGGAGTCGTCGATGGAGAAGGCCTGCACGCCATCGGCCAGCGGGAGATCATCCTGCACCAGGGGAGCTTGCACCTTGGCAAAGCCGCTTCCCTTGGGGAAGTGTTCGAACAAGAAGCGCTTCCAGTGGAACTGGTAGGGACTGTCGATGGCGCCTGCACCTTTGAGCAGGTCCAGCGGTGAGCGCTGGCTGCGGCGGGAGGCCTCCACCACGGCCTTGTACTCGGGTGCGTTCTTGTCGGGCTTGAACAGAATGCGGTAGAGCTGCTCGCGGATGGGCTGTGGACAACTGCCTTCGCTGAGCTCCTGCGCCCACTGTTCGATCTGCGCGGCGATCTGCTTTTTGCGCTCGATGCCCAAGAGGGCTGCCTTCAGCGTCTCTTCCGAGGCCTTGCGAAACTGGCCCTTGCCCATGCGACGGAAGTAGTGTGGGGCCTCGAACAGGCGGATGAGGGCGGCCGCCTGTTGGACGGCGCCTGCCTTGGGGTCGAAGTAGTCGCGCGCCAGGTCGGCAAAACCGAAGTCGCCCTCGGGAGCGAATTCCCAGGCCAGGTTGAGGTCGATTTCTTCTGAAAGTGCCCGCGCGCGGCTGAGCAGTTCCGCCGGCGCCGGTTCGGCAAAACGCAGCAGTACGTTGGCCGCCTTCACCTTCACACGCTTGCCGGTATCGAGCTCAACCTGCATCGAGCTCTCGGCTTCGGACATCACTCGGCCGGCCAGGAATTTGCCGGCCTCATCAAACAGGGCGTAGTTCACCCGCGGATTGTCGGCGGTTTTTGCGGTGTCTGCGGTTGTGCGCCGTGCCCGCGCAATGGCCTCAGATCGTCAATCCGCCGGCCACTTCAATCACCGCGCCATTGACATAGCTCGCATCGTCGCTGGCCAAAAAGGCGTAGACGCTGGCGATCTCTTCGGGCTTGCCCAAGCGGCGCAGCGGTACTTCTTGGGTCATTTCGGCCAAAACCTTTTCCGGGATGGTGTCCAGGATGTGCGTGGCCACGAAGCCCGGCGCCACGGCGTTCACCCGCACGCCCTTGGGGCCGAGTTCACGGCTCCAGGTTTTGGTGAAGCCGATGACGCCGAACTTGCTGGCCGCGTAGTTGGTTTGCCCGAAGTTGCCGTACAACCCCACGATGGAGCTGGCGTTGAGGATAACGCCTGAGCCCTGCAGCACCATGGTGTCGGCCACAGCCTGGCTGCAGTGGAAGACGCCGCGAAGGTTGACGTCGATCACGGCGTCGAACTGCTCCAGGGTCATCTTCTGCAGCCGCGCATCCTTGGTGATGCCGGCGTTGTTGACCAGCACGTCGATGCGGCCGAACTGGGCCTTCACCGCCGCGACCATGGCGTCGACCTGGGCTCGGTCGGTGACGCTGAGCGTGAAGCCTACTGTGCGCTGCGCCGGGCCGCCAAGCTTGCGGCATTCGGCCACCGCGGCGTCCACCTCAGCTTGGCGCAGATCGCACACCACCACCACGGCGCCTTCGGCGGCAAAGCGCCGGGCCGTGGCCAAGCCGATGCCCTGGCCGGCGCCTGTGATGATGCAGACCTTGTCTTGAAGCTTCATCCTCGAACGCTCCGCGATGTCAGACGCCTTGCTTGTTCAGCGGCGCCTTGAGGGCTTCGCTGATCAGGGCCAGGCTGTCCTCCAGGTGCGCACGCGCCATGCCCGACCAGCCGCCTGCGCTCAAGGCGCCGCGCAGGTCGGATTCGAGCTGGCGCGCCACCATGCGGTTGACCGCCGGTGCATCGGCGTTGCCGGTGGTGGCAGAAGGCCGCAGCAGGCCGGCTGCCAGGCGTTTGGTGTGCTCACGCTGGAGGTTTCGACGCAGGCTATCCACATCGCGACCGGTCGTCTTGCCGTCGCGCAATTCCGACCAAATGGCCGTGCTCAGGCGCGTCTGCACGTCGGCATAGCTCATCAGTGCCTTGGGGTTGTCGACCTTGTGCTCGGCATCGGCCATGCGGGCGGCCATCGCATCGCTCATCAGCGCATCGAGAGCATTGCGCTGCACGCCCAGGACCGAAGTGGCCAGGCTGAAGTCGGTGGAGGTCTGGCTGCGGGCCGACATACGGTCGAGCTGGTCGATGCCCAGGCGGCTCATGATCTTCGGGTCGAACTTGAAGCTGTTGCTGGTGAACAGTTCATTGACCACGAAACTCAGCGCCTCACGCTGGCGAGCAGCCGGCACCGGCGCAATCAGCGGTTCGTTCTTGCCGGCCAGTGCGCGGGAGTGGATGGAGCCGCCCACATAGCGCGTGGCCAGCGGCACCGTGGCATTGATGCCGGCGAACACCCGCTGCAACACGCGGCGATAGACCGTCATGTCGTCGTTGGCCGACAGCGTACGGGCCTGGGTGCGGTTCCACAGCTCGCGCGAGAGCTTCATCTGCTTTTGCGCATAGGCCAGTGGATCGTCGCCCAGGTCGTAGCGGTTGACCAGCGGGTCGGGCGTCGATGCATCCTCGTCGGTGGCGTAGGCCAGGGCCGTGTCGGTGTCGCTGCGGCCGGCGATGGCCGACAGACCGGCCGCTTCACGGTCGGCCGGGAAGTCGCGGTATCCGTATTCGATGGCCCAGATGTCGTACGAGCCCAGGGTACCCATTTGCAGCGCGGCATCGGCCTCGTCGCCCAGGGGCAGGTTCAGTGCGTTGTAGTCCATCACCGAATTCGACACGCCGCGCAAGGCCGTGAAGGCCTTGTCGCGCAACTGGCTGCGCGTGATGCCGGTGGATGCCTTGAAGTTGTGGCGCAGGCCCAGGGCGTGGCCGATCTCGTGCATCGTCACATCCTTGAGGCTGCCGGCGATGAAGCGATCGGCTTCGGGGCCCTCGGGGTCGATCTGGCCGCGTGCGACCAGCAGTTCAAAGGCCATCTCGGACTGCTCCAGCGCCTCATGGCCCATGGTGCACAGCTCATGGTCGTGCCCAGCCCCACCGAGGCTCGGCATCGCGTAGGGTTGGGCGAACGACGGCGTTGCGCCACTGCCCGACTCGGCCGACATCGTGCCCAGGCGCGGCTGCGTGTCGGTGATGCGATTGCGGCCAATGCGCACCCAGTTCTCGGGGATGATGGACGCGCCGCGCAGGATCTCACCCGTGCGCGGATCGGCCTGGCTCGGCCCCACGGCTGTGGCGCCCGGCCCTTCAATGGCGAACCAGCGCACCGCCAACAGGCGTGTGCCTTCCAGCGTGCTCCAGTCGGCGTTGTCCGCCTGTTGCTCCACCACGATGGCGTTGCGCCAGCCGGCCTTCTCGAAGGCCTTGTTCCATTCCAGGATGCCGTCCTTGATGGGCTCGCGCCACTTGAGGGGAATGTTGCGATCCATCACCACGCGGATGGGTTCCTTGGGTTCGGAGACCTCGGCGTTCGGGTCCTTCTTTTCCAGGCGCCAGCGCTTGATGTGGTGGGTGCGGCGGTCACCACCGGCGTCCTTGCCGAAGTCCATGAAGGACTCGGTGAAGTAGCCCACGCGCTGGTCGGCTACGCGCACCTTCATGGGTGTGGCGGGCAGCGGGGCCATCGTGTAGGTGTGTGCCAGGAACAGGCTGCGGGGATCGGGCACCACGGTGGGCGGTGATGGCATGGCCGCTGGGTTGGGCGTGGCGCCTCCCGGGCCGCCCGGTGGCAACGAGGGCAGCTTCGGAATGGCGAAGTGCTGGCGCACCGTCAGGCTCGTGCCCTGCGCGGTGGCTGCGCTCTTCACGATGCCGGAGTTGGCGCGGTCCAGCGTGTAGGACAGGCGATAGGAGCCTTCCAGTCGCGTCTGAGCCCCGGTGATGTCGCCGCCCAAGAGCGCATTGGCATCCACCAGGATGGATTTGCGCTCAGGGTGGGGCGCGGAGGCGGCAGGCGCCGTGGCCAGCAGGCTGTCGGAATAGCTCTCGCCCAGGGCCCTGGCCAGCGGCGTGTTTTCCGGCGCGCGGACCTTCATGTTCTTGGCGATCAGCTGCACGGTGGTGCCCACCTTGCGCAGTTCCACCACCTGGCTGCCACCCATCAGGCCGGGCCAGAAGAAGCGCTCGCCTAGGCCGTTGGCGACGGACACCGCGAAGAAGAAGGGCTTGTCCAGCGAATTGGCCGGAATCTCGAGCCACACCTTTTCGTCCTTGGTCCACACGGGCAGGAAACCATCGGTCCGCTTGGCGTCCTTGATCACGTCGGCAAACGGTGCAGGGCTGCCGGGAGCGGCGCCACCACGGGCGGCCATCGCCGCGGCCATGGTCGCGGCGTTCGGTGCAGCCGCCGCAGCTGCCCCAGTCGGCGCACCGGGCGCACCAGCCGTACCCGGCGCTGGGGCCGCGGCACCCGGGCGGGCGGGTTGGCCGGCTTGGCCAGCACGAGCCGGTGCAGCCGGCGCGTTGGGCGCGGCCGCTGCCGGGGCCGCCGCTGCAGCAGAAGGTGCAGCGGGCGCCGCCGTGGGCTTGGACCCGGCCGAGGCCTCAGGGGCGCTGGGGTTCTGCGCACAGGCGGCCAACAGACCCGCCAGGGCCGCCGCCAGCCACGGGTTCACCGCAGGGCTGAGGTGGACGGGCAATTCGGCGCGGTCTGCGGCGGCCTTTTGGGCGGCGCGATGCAAGTCCTTCATTCGTGTCCTCTGATGTTGAGAAAGCAAACCATTGACCTTACCCCAAGTGGGGCTGGCCCACAGGTGGTGCATTCCACGACCCCGAGGCCGAATCAGCCTACCCGGGCGCTCGCTCCAATGCCTGGATCAGCTTGGCGTGGATGCCGCCGAACCCGCCGTTGCTCATGCACAGCAGGGAGTCGCCCGGGCGGGCGACCCTGACCACGGCCTGCACCAATTCATCCACCGAGGGGTGCACGCTGGCGCGGCTGCCCAACAGCTTGAGTGCATCGGCTGCATCCCAGTCCAGTCCCCCGCTGTGGCAGAAGGCCAGATCGGCCCCTTCCAGTGCCCAAGGCAACTGGGCCTTCATCGTTCCCAGCTTCATCGTATTGGACCGGGGCTCGAAGATGGCCAGTACGCGACCAGCCGCACCGCCCTGCACGGCCTGGCGGTCGATCGATCGGCGCAAGCCATCGACCGTCGTGCGGATGGCCGTGGGGTGGTGCGCGAAATCGTCATAAACGCGAACCTCGCCGCCGGCCACGCGAACGCTGCCCACCAGTTCCATGCGCCGCTTCACGCTTTGGAAGGACGCCAATGCGGCACAGGCCACCTCGGGCGCCACACCCACCGACTCGGCCGCCGCGATGGCGGCCAGGGCGTTGAGCTGGTTGTGTTCGCCGCTGAGGTTCCACTCGACGCGGCCCACCTTGAGCGCCCCGCGCAGTACGTCGAAGGACTGGGGCTCACCGCGCGAACGCAGACAGCCGGCTTCTTCCTTGGGACAGCCGAACCGTTGGATGCGGCTCCAGGCGCCGCGCGCCAGCACGCGGGCCAGCGCCGGCTCGCGCGCATTGACCACCAAGGTGCCCGAAGCCGGCACGGTGCGCACCAGGTGGTGGAACTGTGTTTCGATGGCCTGCAGGTCGGGGAAGATGTCGGCGTGGTCATGCTCCAGGTTGTTGAGCACCGCGGTGCGCGCCTGGTAGTGCACGAATTTGCTGCGCTTGTCGAAAAAAGCGGTGTCGTATTCATCGGCCTCGATCACGAACAGTGGCCGCACCTGCTGCGGCGCCTGCCCCCCCAGGCGCGCGGACACACCGAAGTTCTCGGGAACGCCGCCCACCAGGAAGCCGGGCTGCAGTCCTGCTGACTCCAGGATCCAGGCCAGCATGGCGGTGGTGGTGGTCTTGCCGTGCGTGCCGGCCACCGCCAACACATGGCGCCCACGCAGCACGTGTTCACTCAGCCATTGCGGCCCGCTGGTGCAGGGCAGGCCGGCGTCGAGGATCGCTTCCATCAAGGGGTTCCCACGCGTCACCACGTTGCCCACGACGAACAGGTCGGGCTTGAGCTCGATCTGCTCAGGCCCATAGCCTTCGATGAGTTCGATGCCCAAGGCGCGGAGCTGGTCGCTCATGGGTGGATACACGCCGCGGTCGCAACCGGTGACGCGGTGCCCGGCTTCACGGGCCAGTGCGGCCAGGCCACCCATGAAGGTGCCGCAGATGCCCAGGATGTGGATGTGCATGGTGGTCAAGGCGGGTTCACCGCCGATGTGGCTGCGGCCCGACGGGTCATGTTCTCGGGGAAAGCGCCGCGACGGCGCTCAGCCGCGCAGCGCCCGCAGCGACTGGCGCGCAGCCTCCACGGTGTGGGCGATGTCCTCGGCGCTGTGCGCCGCACTGACGAAGCCCGCCTCATAAAGGGCCGGCGCCAAGTACACGCCGCGATCCAGCATGCCGTGGAAGAAGCGGTTGAAGCGCTCCTTGTCGGTGGACATCACGGTGGGGTAGTCCTGCGGAAGGCTGTCGTGGAAGAAGAAGCCGAACATGCCGCCTTCGCAGTCGCCGCACATCGGGATGTCGGCTTCGCGCGCGGCGGCCACCAGGCCGTCCACAAGCGCGCGCGTGCGCCCGGCCAACGCGTCGAAGAATCCGGGCTTGGCGATCTCACGCAGGGTCGCCAGACCACAGGCCGTGGCCACTGGATTGCCCGACAGGGTGCCGGCCTGGTAGACCGGGCCCAGCGGGGCCAGCTGCGACATCACCGCGCGTGAGCCGCCAAAAGCGGCCAGCGGCATACCGCCGCCGATCACCTTGCCGAACACGCTCATATCGGGCTGAAAGCCTGGGATCAAACGCGAATAGACGCTTTGTGCGCCGCCCAGGGCCACTCGAAAACCGCTCATGACCTCATCGAACACCAAGAGCGCGCCGTGCTGGGTGCAAAGCTCGCGCATGCGCGTCATGAAGGGTACTGAGGCGCGCACGAAGTTCATGTTGCCGGCGATCGGCTCGACCATCACGCAAGCCAGGTCATGGCCATGCTCGGCGAAGGCGGCTTCGAGTGCTTCTACATCGTTGTAGGGCAGCACCACCGTGTGCTGCACCACCTCCGGTGGCACACCGGCACTGGTGGGATTGCCGAAAGTGGCCAGTCCCGAGCCGGCCTTGACGAGCAGGGCGTCGGCGTGTCCGTGGTAGCAGCCTTCGAACTTGATCAGCCGGTTGCGTCCGGTGGCGCCTCGCGCCAGTCGGATGGCGCTCATGGCGGCTTCGGTGCCCGAGCTCACCAGGCGCACCTGCTCCAGGCTGGGCACCAGGGCGATGATGGCTTCGGCCAATTCGATTTCGCGTTCGGTGGGTGCGCCAAAGCTCAGGCCGTCGGCGGCTGCGTGTGTCACGGCCTGCAGCACCGCGGGGTGACCGTGCCCCAGGATCATCGGGCCCCATGAACCGATGTAGTCCACATAGCGCTGTCCTTCGGCGTCCCACAGATACGCCCCCTGGGCGCGAGCCATGAACCGCGGGGTGCCGCCCACGGCGCGAAAGGCGCGGACCGGCGAATTCACGCCGCCAGGGATCACCCGCTGCGCGCGCTCGAACAGTCCGGCATTGGTCTTTTCGTTCATGCTGTTCCCTCTCCCGACTGCAGTGTCACAGTCCTTGTGGTCTTGTTTCATGCGAGGCCGTGGCCGGCCGTGTCAATGCATGCGCTTGGGGCCGCGCGCGGTGCCGGAGTCCTCCAGCCCACCGGGTCCGCCGAAGGGCTCGTCGCCATCGCCTTCTTCATCCTCCGGAGGCACTGCCCAGAAGAAGCGATCGGGCACGACATGCCCCATGCCCGGTCGAAATCCCGCGTCCAGGCTCTGGTCCAGGAAGGACAGGGCTTCGGACACGGCACTGGGCAGCTCGGCTCCAGAAGCCAGCAGGGCCGCCACGGCCGCCGCCAGGGTGTCGCCGGCGCCGATGAAGGAGGTTTCGAAGCGCTCGAACTTCTCGCCGCAGATGGCGCCGCTCGAACTGGCCAGCACGTTGTCGACGAAACCCTCTGCCGCCCGCGCGGGCAGCACGATGCCGGTGACCAACACGTGCCGAGCACCGTGTTCGGCCGCCGCCACGGCCAGCTCCCGCGTCGAGGGCGGCCTCTCGCCATCCCAGTCCGGCAAGAGGAAATCGGTGAGGGTCTTCTGGTTGCCCACCAGCACCTCGGCCGAGGGCAGGATCAGTTCGCGGTAGGCGTCCACGTAGGCCGTCTGCTCGTCCTCGTCCATCCAGCCCACGGCCGGCATGTAGGCCACCAGGGGCACATCGGGGTAATCTGAGAGGATCTCGGCCACGGCACTGACGTTTTCGGCAGAACCGAGAAAGCCCACCTTCCATGCCGAGATGGAGATGTCTTCGAGCACCGTGCGGGCCTGCTCGGCCACGGCATCGGCGTCGATCACGTGTTGGTCGAACACCTCGGCGGTGTCCCGCATCACCAGGGTGGCCACCACGGGAAGTCCGTGCGCACCCATGGCGGCAAAGGTGGCGATGTCCCCGCCCACGCCGCCCGCGCCCGTGGCCTCGCTGGCATTGAAGCTCAGGACATTGGCCGGTGCCGATTCGGCTTCATGCGCCGCCGCATCGCCCAGGCCTGGCGGTGGAATTTGGTCACTCATGTGCTTGGTGTCGCGCCCCGGTCCCGCTGGGACACCCGACCGGACCGCACCGGGGCATGACTAGAATTCGTGGATCATTGTAGTGACGGAAGCCGCCGGCCCAAGACCATGTCAGACCCCAAAACCTGGATGTGCCTCATTTGTGGCTGGATTTACGACGAGGCCGCCGGCGACCCCGATCATGGCATTGCGCCCGGCACCGCATGGGCGGATGTGCCGATGAACTGGACATGTCCGGAATGCGGCGCGCGCAAGGAAGACTTCGAGATGGTTCAGATCTGAACCTCGGTCAGTCGCACCTGCAGTTGCTTCGACGTTCGAATCCGGTCAGGGTTTGCTCTTGACCACCGCGTAACGCGCCAGCGTTGTTTGCCGCGCCACGTCGTGCTGCACGATGGGCAGCGGGTAGTCGCGCCCGAGCGCCAAACCCGCTGCGGCCAGATCGACCGGCTTGGCCTCCCAAGGGGCATGCAGGGCCGAATCCGGCAGGCCCGCCAAAACCGGCAGGTAGCGCCGGATGAACTTCCCCTGTGGGTCGAACTTTTCGCTCTGGCTCACGGGGTTGAAGATGCGGAAATAGGGCTGCGCATCGCAGCCGCTGGAAGCTGCCCACTGCCAACCACCATTGTTGGCGGCCAGGTCGAAGTCGATGAGCTTCTCGGCGAAGTAGGCCTCGCCCCTGCGCCAGTCGATCCCCAGGTCCTTGATCAGAAAGCTCGACACCACCATGCGCAGGCGGTTGTGCATCCAGCCGGTCTCGTTGATCTGGTGCATGGCCGCATCCACGAGGGGGTAGCCCGTGCGGCCTTCGCACCAGGCTTGGAAGTGGGCCTCGGCCACAGGGCCTTGCGCCCACTGGATCCTGTCGTACTCGGGCTTGAATGCGTGGGACACCACGCGCGGGTGGTGGTGCAGGATCTGGTGATAGAAGTCGCGCCACACGAGCTCGGCCAGCCAAGACGAGGCGCCCTCTGAGCCGGCTTGCGAGCGCGTCCAGGCTTGCCGGGCCAACTCGCGCACCGACACGGTACCGAAGCGCAGATGCGCCGACAGGTAACTCGGACCCTTGACGGCCGGGTAGTCGCGCGCTTGTCGGTAGTGGTCGATGCGCGGCAGGAAATCTTCGAGCAGCGCGTGCGCGCCGCTGGCGCCCGTGGGCACCCGGATGTCCTGGGCCGACATCGCCTCAAAGCCGATGTCCTGCATCGAAGGCAGCCCCGGCCCAAGGGCTGCCGGTACCGGTGCCAAGGCCGCCGCCAGGGCGCGGGTTTCGAAGGCCTGCAGGGCGCCGGGGTTGGCCGCCAGCTGCTTGAGCCAGGCGTTCTTGTAGGGCGTGAACACGCCGTAGGAGCCCCCGGTCTGCGTCATGACCTCGCGTCGCTCGAACACCACGTGGTCCTTCACGCTGGTCCAGTCGATGCGCTGGCGCGCCAGTGCCTGCAGCACCTGACCGTCACGCGCCAGGGCCTGCGGTTCGTCATCGTGGCTGGCCACCACCAGGTCCACTCCCAGCGCGGCGGCCAGTTCGGGGATCTCCTGCACGGCGCAGCCGTGCCGCACGATCAGCCCCACCCGCTCGGCCTTGTCCACACCGGCCTCCCGTGCCCAACTTTGCAGGGTCGCGTCAACCTCGGCCAGCGCGGCGTGGATGAAGGCCACGCGTCGGTCACGCCGAGGCAAGGCGTTCAAGATATCGGTGTCGAACACGAAGGCGCACCACACCCGCTGGGCCCGACTCAGCGCGTGGGCCAGCGCGGCATGGTCGTCGCAGCGCAGGTCTCGGCGCAGCCAAACCAGGGCGCCGGAAAGGGGTTTCGCGTTCATCCGCCGCAGTATCGGGCAGCATAGAATTCGGGCATGCCGGGCGAGTCGATCAACCTCACAAACCAGTTTCTGATTGCCATGCCGGGCATGACCGACGAGCGCTTCGTCGGTTCGGTCGTGTACCTGTGCGAACACAACGACCGCGGCGCGCTGGGCCTGGTGATCAACAAGCCCATCGACATCACGCTGCCCAGCCTGTTTGAAAAGGTGGACCTGCATCTGGGGCGCAACGATCTGCACGACGCGCCGGTGTACTTCGGCGGCCCGGTGCAAACCGAGCGCGGATTTGTGCTGCACGAACGAGTGGGCACCGAGGAAAGCCCTTACCACTCCACCTTGGCCATACCGGGTGCCGCTGTGGAAATGACCACCAGCCGCGATGTGCTGGAGGCACTGTCCAGTGGCGCAGGGCCCCGGCGTGTGTTGGTCACGCTGGGCTACAGCGGTTGGGCCGCGGGGCAACTCGAGGACGAAATCGGCCGCAACGGCTGGCTGACCGTTCAGGCCGAGCCTTCGGTGATCTTCGACACCCCTATCGACCAGCGCTACCAGAAGGCCCTGTCCCTGCTGGGCATCGACCCGCGCATGCTCAGCCAGGAGGCCGGGCACGCATGAACGGGGCGGCCGACCCGCTGCCCCTGCGCCCGGCGCGTTCGTTTCTGGCGTTTGACTACGGGCTCAAGCGGGTGGGCGTGGCCACGGGCAACACCGTGTTGCGGCAGGCGCAAGCGCTCAAGACGCTGCACGCCATGGGTGATGCGCGGTTTGCGGCCATCACCAAGCTCATCGACGAGTGGCAGCCCGACGCCCTCGTGGTCGGCGTGCCGTTCCACCCGGACGGCGCAGCCCATGAGAACACCCAAAGGGCGCGGCGATTTGCCCGCCAGCTTCAGGGGCGAAGCGGCTTGCCTGTGCATGAGGTGGACGAGCGCTACAGCACGGTGGAGGCACAGTCCGTCGATGCGCAAGACCTGGATGCAGCCGCCGCTGCGGTCATACTTCAGCAGTTTCTGGATCAGCAAGCATGACGCAACTCGCCCTGGACGCCGAAGCGCTCTACCAACAGCTGTGCCGCCAGGTGGCGCCCCTGGTGCAGGCACAAGTTGGCCCTCCCGTGGGGCTGGTGGGAATCTGGTCGGGCGGGGCCTGGTTGGCTGATCGTCTGCAGAAGGACCTGGGCCTGCAAGGCCCTTCCGGCACCCTGAGCATCACCCTGCACCGCGACGACTACGCCGAGCGCGGCCTGAGCACCACGGCCGGTGCCACCCGTCTGCCCTTTGAGGTCGACGGACGGCACATCATCCTGGTCGACGATGTGCTCTACACCGGCCGCACCATCCGCGCGGCACTCAATGAACTCTTCGACTTCGGGCGACCCGCGCGGGTGAGCCTGGCGGTGTTGGTGGACCGAGGTGGCCGCGAACTGCCCATCGAGGCCCAGTGCGCCGCGGCTCGCCTGACGCTGCCGGATTCGCAGCGCCTGTCGCTGGCACATGACGCGCAGGGCCGCCTGACCTTCGCGGTGGAGACCGTCTGAACCATGCGAAATCCCCAGCTCAACCGACACGGTGAACTCATCCACCTGCTGTCCATTGAAGGCCTGCCGCGAGCCGTGCTGCACCACATCCTCGACACGGCCGGCACGTTTCTGTCGGTCAACGAACGCGAGGTGAAGAAGGTGCCGCTGTTGCGCGGCAAGAGCGTCTTCAACCTCTTCTTCGAGAACAGCACCCGTACGCGCACCACCTTTGAGATTGCGGCCAAGCGCCTGAGCGCCGATGTGATCAATCTGGACATCGCCCGCAGCAGCGCGGCCAAGGGCGAAAGTCTGCTGGACACCATTGCCAACCTCAGCGCCATGCACGCCGACATGTTCGTGGTGCGCCACAGCGAATCGGGTGCGCCCTACCTGATCGCCCAGCACTGCGCCCCGCATGTTCATGTGGTCAATGCCGGCGACGGGCGCCATGCCCACCCGACGCAGGGTCTGCTGGACATGTACACCATCCGGCACTACAAGAAGGACTTCAGCAACCTCACGGTGGCCATCGTGGGGGACATCGTGCACTCGCGCGTGGCGCGCTCCGACATCCACGCGCTGACCACCCTGGGGGTGCCTGAGATTCGCGCCGTGGGGCCCAAGACCCTGGTGACGCCTGACCTGGCCTCAATGGGTGTGCGGGTGTGTCATGACATGGCCGAGGGGATACGCGACGCCGACGTGATCATCATGCTGCGGCTGCAGAACGAGCGCATGAGCGGCGCCATGCTGCCCAGCTCGGCCGAATTCTTCAAGAGCTTCGGACTGACCCCCGAGAAGCTGGCCTTGGCCAAGCCCGATGTCATCGTGATGCACCCCGGTCCCATCAACCGCGGAGTCGAGATCGAGTCCTCCGTGGCCGACGGCGCGCACAGCGTGATCCTGCCGCAGGTGACCTTTGGCATTGCCGTGCGCATGGCGGTGATGAGCATCATCGCGGGCAACGAGGCATGAGCACCATGAAGATCCTCATCTCCAACGGCCGCGTCGTGGACCCGGCCAGCGGCCGCGACGAAACGGCCGACATCGCCATCGTGGGCGACCGCATCGCCGCCATCGGCAAGGTCCCCAGCGGCTTCACACCGGACCGCTGCGTGGATGCCAGCGGCTGGGTGGTGATGCCGGGCTTGGTGGACCTGGCCGCCAGGCTGCGCGAACCCGGCCATGAACACGAGGGCATGCTGGAAAGCGAACTCGCCGCCGCCGCCGCTGGCGGCGTCACCAGCTTGGTGTGCCCACCCGACACCGATCCCGCGCTGGACGAGCCCGGCCTGGTGGAGATGCTGAAGTTTCGTGCTCGCCAACTCTCGCGCTGCCGCCTGTTCCCCTTGGGCGCCCTGACGCAGGGCCTGCGCGGGGAGGTGCTCACGGAAATGGCCGAGCTTACCGAGGCGGGCTGCATCGGGTTTTCGCAGGCCGAGGTGGCCATTACCGACACCCAGGTCCTGCAGCGCGCCATGCTGTACGCGGCCACCTACGGCTACACGGTGTGGCTGCGCCCGCAGGATGCGTGGCTGGGCAAGGGCGTGGCCGCCAGCGGGGCCGTGGCCACGCGCATGGGCCTTTCCGGCGTGCCGGTCAGCGCAGAAACCGTGGCCCTGCACACCATCATCGAACTCATGCGCAGCACCGGTGCCCGCGTGCACCTGTGCCGCCTGAGCAGTGCGGCCGGCGTTCAGCTGGTGCGCCAGGCCAAGGCCGAGGGCCTGCCCGTGAGCTGCGATGTCAGCATCAACAACCTGCACCTCACCGATGTGGACATCGGCTACTTCGACTCCGCCTTGCGCGTGGTGCCCCCGCTTCGCCAGGACCGTGACCGGCAGGCCCTGCGCCTGGGCTTGGCCGACGGCACCGTCGACGCCCTCGTGAGTGACCACCTGCCCCTGAGCAGTGACGAGAAGACCCTTCCCTTCGCCGAGGCCGCACCGGGTGCCACCGGGCTGGAGCTGCTGCTCAGCCTCGCACTGAAGTGGGGACAGGCGCTGGACCTGCCCCTGGGACAGACCCTTGCACCCATCACCGCGCGGCCGGTGTCGGTGCTGGGCCCGGCGCTCGGTTCCCTGGCGGCCAGCGCGGGTCGTCTTGTGGAAGGCGGTGTGGCCGACCTGTGCTGCTTCGATCCCTCGGTGCAGTGGCAGGCCAGGCCCGAGGCGCTGCGAAGCCAAGGCAAGCACACGCCCTTTGCGCCCAGCAGCACGGGGTTCGCGTTGCCCGGCCAGGTGCGCCTGACCTTGGTGGCCGGTTCGGTGGCCTTCGAGGCGGGCGCGCCGCTCGCCGCGGCCTGAGCCTGAGCCTCACTCCGGCGCTTGCAGCTCATGTTCAAGGGATCCTGGCGCCTGCTGCGGGCCGTGCTGCACGGTGTGCATGGCATCTTGGTGGTGCTGCTGCGCTTTCCCAGTCTGGATGCTGCCGGCCGCCAGGCGCGCATCCAGTGGTGGTCACAGGGCATGCTGCGCTGCCTGGGCATGGGGCTGGAAGTGCAGGGCGTGTTTCGGCCGGGCGGCACGCTGATCGTGGCCAACCACATCTCCTGGCTGGACATCATGGCCATCCATGCGGTGTGCCCGCGTGCGCGTTTTGTGTCCAAGGCCGATGTGCAGGACTGGCCACTGGTCAATCGCTTGGTCGATTGCGCTGGCACGCTATACATCCGGCGCGAACAACGGCGCGATGCGATGCGGGCCATGCACGAGATCGCGCAGGCCTTGAAGGACGGCCAGTGCGTGGCCGTGTTTCCCGAGGGAACCACCGGTGACGGACGTGCGCTGTTGCCCTTTCATGCCAACCTGCTGCAGGCGGCCATCGCGGTGCA
>JBEAWD010000027.1:0-16873 GCA_041160585.1 Pseudomonadota bacterium
CCTACAACTTGTAGCCTATACCGGCCAAGTCCCGCACGGCAGGCTTACCAGACGGCGATCAAGCCCAAGCCGATGGCCGCACTGGCCGCGATGACCGCACTGCTGTTGGGCGCTGGCACCGCTCCTGCCAGGGCGCAAGGCGCAGTGGCAGGGGCCATGTCCAGCGCACAAGCCGTGGTGGCGTCCACGGTGGACACGCTCGCTCAGGGGTGGGACCAGGGCCATTGGCGCGCAGCCGTATCGCCCTACGCGCCGCACCTGCGCTACAGCCCCGAGCATGAGTACGTTTGGGCGCTCGCCGTGGAGCGCCAACGCACCGACAGATGGATGGCTGGTGCTTCCTTCTTCAGCAACTCCTTTGGCCAACCGAGCAGCTACCTCTATCTGGGCAGGCGCTTTCCGTCGCTGATGGGTCACCCTCAGTTGTTCGGTCAGGTCTCGGGTGGCCTGCTCTACGGCTACCGCGGGAAGTACGAGAACAAGGTGCCCTTCAACTACAACGGCTTCTCGCCGGGCGCCTTGGCATCCATCGGATGGCAGTTCAATCGGCAAGCCTCGCTCACCGTACATGCCGTGGGTGATGCCGCCGTGATGTTCCAGTTCGGCTGGGACTTCCGCTGAACGTGAAAAAACCGCCTGGGCCATCGGCCTCAGGCGGTTGATCGGTGCGACCCAGCGATAGCAGGGTGCAACAGGGCCCTGTTGCCGGTCAGTCTTCCTTGAAGGCCTTCTCGCGGCCGCGCTTGATCGAGGGCAGCGAGACCACGACGATCATGAGCGCCGCAGCAATCAGCAGGCTGGCCGACAAGGGGCGGCTGATGAAGGTCGACCAATCACCCCGCGACAGCAGCAGTGCACGGCGCAGGTTCTCTTCCATCATCGGGCCCAGGATGAAGCCCAGCAGCAAGGGTGCAGGCTCGCACTGAAGCTTGTAGAAGACGTAGCCGAGCAGGCCGAAGATGACGGCCATGTAGACGTCGAAGTTGTTGTTGTTCAGCGTGTACAAGCCGATGCAGCAGAACACCAGGATGGCGGGGTACAGCAGGCGGTAGGGCACGGTCAGCAGCTTGATCCACATGCCGATGAGCGGCAGGTTCAAGATCACCAGCATCAGGTTGCCAACCCACATCGACGCAATCAGACCCCAGAAGAGTTCGGGGTTGCTCTGCATCACCTGCGGGCCAGGCTGGATGCCCTTGATGGTCATGGCGCCGACCATCAGTGCCATCACGGCATTGGGCGGGATGCCCAGCGTCAGCATGGGGATGAAGGAGGTTTGCGCACCGGCGTTGTTGGCCGACTCGGGGCCGGCCACGCCACGGATGTTGCCTTCGCCGAAAGGCACCTCATGGGGCTTGAGCGTGAGCTTCTTCTCGAGGGTGTAGGCCGCAAAGGATGACAACAGGGCGCCGCCGCCGGGCAACACACCCAGCAGCGAGCCCAGGGTGGTCCCGCGCAGGACGGCGGGGAAAGCGTCCTTCAAGTCCTGAGCCGTGGGCATCAGGCCTTTGACATCCTTGGTGAAGACCTCGCGCTCTTCTTCGGGCCTTCCCAAATTGCTGATGATTTCCCCGAAACCGAATACGCCCATGGCGATGGCCACGAAGCCGATGCCGTCGGTGAGCTCGGCGATGTCGAAGCTGTAACGCGGTACACCCGAGATCACATCGGTGTTGATCTGGCCCAGCAGTAGGCCCAGGATGATCATCGAGATGGCCTTGATCAGGGAGCCCGAGGCCAGCACCACGGCGCCGATCAGGCCCAGCACCATCAGAGAGAAGTATTCGGCCGGGCCGAACTTGAAGGCCAACTCGGTCAACGGGGGCGCAAAGGCGGCGATGATCAGGGTTCCGACGCTACCGGCGAAGAACGAGCCCAAGCCCGCTGCCGCCAGGGCAGGGCCGGCGCGCCCACGCCGTGCCATCTTGTAGCCGTCAAGCGCCGTGACCACCGACGAAGACTCGCCGGGTACGTTGATCAGGATGGCCGTGGTGGAGCCGCCGTACTGCGCACCGTAGTAGATGCCGGCCAGCATGATCAGTGCGGGCGTGGCATCCAGCGTGTAGATGCTGGGCAGCAGCATGGCGATGGTGGCCACCGGGCCCAGGCCCGGCAGCACGCCGATCAAGGTACCCAGCATGGCACCGAACAAGGCGTACGCCATGTTCTTGAAGGTCAGCGCGGTCTGAAAGCCCAGCGCGAGGTTGTCGAGCAGTTCCATTTGATGTAGCCCTTCAGCCGATGGCCTGCATGAACTTGGGAATGAGCGGGATGGTCAAGCCCAAGCCCTTGATAAAGATCAGCCAGGAAAATGCCGTCAGGAACGCAGCACTGGCCAGGGTCGCTTTCCAGGTGAATTCCTCGCTGGCCAGGCTGGACATGATCACCAGCAGCGGCAGTGCGATGAACATCCCCACGTGAGGCAGCGCCAAGCCGAACAAGGCCACCGATGCCAGGATCACCAGCAGCGGCTTCCAGGCGATATTCCCGACGGGCTCACCGTCTTCGGTTTCGATCGTCAGTGCCTCAAAGAGGATGAAAGCACCCAACAGGGCCAGGAGCACCCCCAAGCCGAAAGGAAAGTAGCCCGGCCCCGGGCGCGCCGAAGAACCGAAGTTGTAGTTCGCGATGGCGCCCCAGGCAAAGAGTGCACCGGTCACCAGAAACATCAAGCCGGACCAGAAGTCCCGCTGGCTCTTGATCTTCATCTCGGAATACCTCCAGGCGCCTGATGGGGCACCGTACTGGCGCAAATTCTAGGTAGGCCAGACCCCACAGCGGCTGTGGTTAACACGCACAGGCCGTCACAGGCCGTCGCGCGCCGGCGAAGCGGCCGTGGGTCACAGCGGCCGGATCATCCTCAGCCACTTGGTGGCCGGCAGGCCCAGACGCTCCTCGATGAAATGCGCCCGGGACAGCAGTTCGTCCCGACCCGGCACGCTCACGCCTCGCCCGGCCACCACCACGGTGTTGCCCTCCTTGGTGGCCTGAACCCGCCAGGTCTGGTGACGACCAAAGGCCGCCGCGATGCGCTGGGCACTCTGGTCGAAGCTGGACAGCCGCCCGAATAGGTTCACCGCCATCACGCCGCCGGGCGCCAAGGCCGCATGGCAATCCGCGTAGAAGGCCTCAGAGTCCAACACCGGTGCGGCTGCTTCGTGGTCGTACAGGTCCACGTGCAAGAGATCGATTCCGCCTGGCGGCGCGGCGCGCGCCATCCACCGGCCTGCGTCTTCGCACAGGACCTCAAGGCCCGCACCGTCCGGCGGCAAACGAAAGCACATGCGGCAGGCCCGGATGACCGCGGGGTTGAGTTCAATGGCCGTGGTGCGCCATGACAGTCGGCCGTGTGTGAAGCGTGTGATGGCCGCCGCGCCCAGGCCCAGTTGCACCGCATGCCCCTGGGCCAGTTCATCGATGGAACGCCACAGCAGCGAGGCCAGCATGCGGCGCACATACTCGAGTTCAATCGCATCGGGTTTGGCCAAGCGCATCGCGCCCTGAACCCAGGGAGTATCCAGGTGCAGGTAGCGCACGCCTGCGTGTTCCGACACGGTCACCATCGGCAGGTCATCGTGGTCATCCTGGTCATGGCGGCTCATCCCGTGGCTCCTTGAAGCAAGGCCAAGCGGGGCAGCACCCGCCTGGCATTCGCGGTCGTGACGCGCGCCGTTTCGCTCAGGCTCCAGCCACGAAGGTCGGCCAGCACCTGCGCGATGCGGGGAAGCTCGGCCGGTTCGTTGCGCGCGGGTGGGTGTTGCTGTCGAACGGCCGCGGGGCGGTACAACCATTGCGGCGGAATGTCGGGCGCATCGGTTTCCAGCACCAGAGCGTGCGCGGGCAGCTGTTTGGCCAAACGCCGGATCTGCAGCGAACGGTCGAAGGTGAGCGTGCCGCCAAAGCCCAGCGCAAAGCCTTGCTGCACAAAGGCACAGGCCTGCTGATGGCTGCCATTGAAGGCATGCGCAATGCCACCCCGCACCGGCGTGCGGCGAAGGCCCTTGAGCAGGGCATCGGCCGAACGCCGCACATGCAGCACAACGGGCAACTCGACTGCACTGGCCATGCGCAGCTGGGCTTCATAGAAGCGAAACTGCCGCTCGCGGTCGAGATCGGGGACGAAGTGGTCCAGACCGATCTCACCCACGGCCACCAGCCGAGGGTCGTCCTTCCACTGGCTCAGCAGCTGAGACAGTCGATCGAGGTCGGAATCGGCTGCCTCGCCCACACAAAGGGGATGGATGCCCAGCGCGTACACCGAGTCGAAGGCATGGGCGAGTTCACGCACCCTGGGCGCATCGTCCACGCGCACGGCCGGCAGCACCAGGCGCCGAACGCCGGCATCGCGGGCGCGGGAAACCAGGTCCTCCACCTCATGCGCAAACTCTGGCGCATCCAGATGGCAATGGGTATCCACCCAATCCATGGTCAGTCGCCGCTGGCTGGCCCACCCCGCACACGCCCCCCAGACAATTCCAAGCGCAGCTCGCAGCGCTTGGCCAGGTGTTCATCGTGCGTGACTACCAACAGGGCCGTGCCCTCCTCGCGGGTGCGCCTGAGCAGAAGTTCGAAGACCGCATCCGCCGTGCGACGGTCCAGGTTGCCGGTGGGTTCGTCGGCCAGGATGCAGGCGGGGCGCGTGACCATGGCACGCGCCACGGCCACGCGCTGGCGTTCGCCGCCGGACAGTTCGGCCGGCCGGTGTTGCGCTCGGTCAGCCAGGCCCACGGCCTGCAAGGCCTGAAGCGCCTGCTGGCGGGCGGCTTGCCCCGATGAGCGCCGAATGCGCAGCGGCATGGCCACGTTGTCCAGCGCGGTGAACTCGGGCAGCAGGTGGTGGAACTGGTAGACGAAGCCCAGGTGCTGGTTGCGCCAGCGGCCCTGCTCGGCCACCGACATCTCGCGCCACTCGCGCCCCATCAGCCTCACATGGCCCGTGCTGGGCTCATCCAGGCCGCCCAACACATGCAGGAGGGTGCTCTTGCCCGAACCGGAGGCGCCCACCAAGGCCAGAGACTGGCCCGCGAACACGCGCAGGTCCACGCCTTCGAGCACGCTGACGTCCAAGGGCCCCTCGGTGTAGCGCCGGCCTACACCTTGCGCCTCGATCACCGCGCTGGTGTCGGTCATCGGGGGGCTCACCGGCCGATCCAACGACGGCTGCAAAGGGGCCTCACTCATAGCGCAAGGCCTCAGCGGGTTGCACGCGCGAGGCGCGCCAACTGGGGTAGATCGTGGCCAGAAAGGCCAACAACAGCGAGATCAAGCCGATGGGCAGGATATCGGCCCATTGCGGGTCGCTGGGCATGCGGCTGATCACGTAGATGGAACCCGGCAGGAAGCTGGTGGACAACAAACGCTCCAGTGCTGGCACCAGTGTGTCGACATTGAAGGCCACCGCAAGGCCCAGGCCCACCCCTGCGGCGGTTCCCAACACCCCAGCGGTCGCCCCCTGCACCATGAAGATGGCCATGATGCTGCGAGGGCTGGCTCCCAAGGTTCGCAGGATGGCGATGTCTGCACGCTTGTCGGTCACCGTCATCACCAGCGTACTCACCAGATTGAAGGCTGCCACCGCCACGATCAACGTGAGGATGATGAACATCAGTCGCTTTTCCAGTTGCACGGCGTCGAACCAGTTTCGGTTGGTACGCGTCCAGTCGCGCACCAGTACCTCCGGCCCCAGGTGCTGCTGCAGTTGGGCGGCCACAACGCGAGCGGCTTGCTGATCCTGTAGGCGCAACTGCACGCCCACGGGCCCTTCCACGCGCAGCAGCCGCGCCGCGTCTTCCAGGTGCATCAGCACCAGGGTGCTGTCGAACTCATAGTGACCCGACTCAAACAACCCGGCCACACGCACCGTCTTCAGGCGCGGCACCACGCCAGCGGGCGTCACCTGGCCACCGGGCGTGATGAGCGTCAGGGCCGAGCCCTCACCCACACCCAATTGGCGCGCCAGTTCCAGCCCCAGCACCACCTGCCACTGACCCGGCTGCAGCCGCTGCACCAACTCAGGTTGGCGGCGCGCCAACTCCGTCACCTGGCCTTCATGCGCAGGGTCGATGCCGCGCAACACCACCCCGCGCATGTCCTGGCCTCGGGCCATCAGCACCTGAGACACCACGTAGGGGGCTGCCCCCACCACTTGACCACTTACACCCGGCGCCCGCGCAGCCTGCTGCGCCAAGGCCTGCCAGTCGGGCAAGGCCTGGCCATCGGCGGCCATCAGTTCCACATGCGGGATCACGCCCAGCATGCGATCTCGCACCTCCTTCTGAAACCCGTTCATCACCGACAACACAATGATGAGCGCGGCCACCCCCAGCGCAATGCCCAACACCGACACCGCCGAGATGAAGGAGATGAAGCCATTGCGACGCCCTGCGCGACCCGAACGCGTGTAGCGCCAGCCGACCTGCAGTTCGTAGGGTATCCACGAGATGGACATGCGCCGGATTCTGCCCGAGCGCATCGTGATAATCGGAACATGCACCTCATTGTTCTGACTGACGCAGCACAGGGACACGCGCAGGCGATGGCCGACGGCGCGCGGCCAGACCCCCAAGCCCTGCTGGTGCGCTGGAGTCCTCTGATGCTGCGCCTGGTACCCGGCTGGGGCTTGACCGATACGCCCGAGGCGCTGAACACCTTGGCCGAGCGGGCCAGGGCCCAGTTGTTCTTGGGCCGCGCCATGGGTACCAACGAAGACGGCTGCCTACCCCTGCAGGCCTGGTCACAGGACGGGTCGGATGCGGGTTCAGCGCCTTGCGCCCGCCTCACCCCCTTCCATGGCCTGGTGGGCAGCGACCGCATCACCCTGGTCCCGCCGGCCGAACTGAACCTCAGCGAGGAAGAATCCCGCGCCTTGTTTGCCAGCGTACGGCCCCTGTTCGACAGCGAGGGCGTGGCCATGCAGTGGCGCAGCCCCCTGAACTGGGACGTGGCGCATGACAGCCTGCGGCAGTTGCCCTGCGCCAGCTTGGCCCGGGCCGAAGGCGATTCGGTGCAACGCTGGCAGGTCCGAACACCCCTGGGCCGGGCGCGACTCTTGCGTCGCCTGCAAAACGAGGCACAGATGGTGCTGCACGATCACCCCGTCAACGGCCAACGGGCTGAGCGCGGGGAACTGACCGTGAATTCGCTGTGGTTGGACCATGCCGGCTGTGCCGATCAACTGGGCGGCGGCCGCTGCGCCGCGCACCACATCCCGGTGCAATTGACGGCATGGGCCCATGCCGATACGGCCCTGCAGGCCTGGGTCGACGCGGCCTTGAGGGCACCCGTTAAGCCGCATGGCACGGGGACAGAACCCACGCTGGTGCTGTGCGGCCGCTATCAGGCGCAGTCGTTCAGCATGCGCCGCCTGCCCGGCGGCTGGCGCGGCGCCATCGCCCGCACGATCATGCGTCCGCCACGCACCGAGCCGCTGTCCGCATGGCTCAAAACGCTGGACCACCCACCCATCGAGCCCGACGTATGAGCAGCACCTTGGTCGAGCCCAACATCACGCTGATGGAACGTGATGTGCCTGTGCGCACCGCCCACGCCTTGGAACAATCGGGTATCCATCCCCTGCTGGCCCGCCTGTATGCCGCGCGTGGTGTGCGAAGTGCCGAGGAAATCGACGAGCAGCTGCAACACCTGATCGCGCCGACGGATCTCACGAATGCGCCGCAAGCGGCTGTGCTGCTGGCCGACGCCATCGCGCAAGGCCTGAGGATGTGCGTGGTGGCCGACTACGACTGCGATGGCGCCACCGCCTGCGCGGTGGCCCTACGCGGCCTGAAGATGCTGGGCGCGCGCGCCGACCAACTGCACTACGTGGTGCCCGACCGCAGCGTGCACGGCTACGGGCTCACGCCGCCCATCGTCGACCTGGCCGTGGCGTGCACACCCCGCCCCGATGTGCTCATCACCGTGGACAACGGCATCGCCAGCACGGCAGGCGTAGCCCACGCTCGCGCCTTGGGACTCAAGGTGGTGGTCACCGACCACCACCTGCCGGCCGACGACACACCCGATGCCGATGTGATCGTGAACCCGAACCAACGCGGCTGCGCCTTTCCCAGCAAGCACCTGGCCGGTGTGGGCGTCATGTTCTATGTGCTGCTGGCCTTGCGGGCTGAACTGAGACAGCGCGGCGTATTCGATGAACGCAGCCAGCCCCGACTGAACGAGCTGCTGGATCTGGTGGCCCTGGGCACTGTGGCCGATGTGGTGAAGCTCGACGCCAACAACCGTCGCTTGGTCGCACAGGGACTCAAGCGCATCCGCAGCGGCCGGCTGCAGCCCGGCCTGCAGGCCCTGTTCCATGTGGCCGGACGCGACCCCTCGCAGGCCACCGCACAGGACTTCGGTTTTGCGCTGGGCCCGCGCATCAACGCCGCCGGCCGGCTGTCCGATATGACCCTGGGCATCGAGTGCCTGTGCACCGACAACCCCCAGAGGGCCGCGGAACTGGCGCAGGCGCTGGATGCGATCAACCGTGAGCGGCGGTCGGTGGAGGACGGCATGCGCGAACAGGCTGAACGCGCCTTGACCGAGTGCCCCGCACCCGAAGGCGGGCTGGCCGCCCTGGCCCTGCACCATCCTTCCTTCCATGAGGGCGTGGTGGGAATCGTCGCTGGCCGTCTGAAGGAGCAGCTTCACCGACCCGTGTTCGTGTTCGCCACCGGCCAGGACGGCCTGCTCAAGGGCTCAGGGCGGTCGATTGAAGGGTTCCATCTGCGCGACGCGTTGGACCTCATCAGCAAGCGCCATCCGCAGGCCATGGTGCGCTTTGGCGGGCACGCCATGGCCGCCGGTTGCACACTGCGGCCCGACCACCTGGGTGCCTTCAGCCAAGCGCTGCAGGAGGTCGCCGCGCAGTGGCTGGACCCTGCGACGCTGCAGCGTCGCCTGCCCACGGATGGGCAGCTGCCGCCGAACTGCTACACCGAATCGGTGGTACGCCTCATACTGTCGCAGGTGTGGGGCCAAGGCTTTGAGGCCCCTGTGTTCTGCGAACGCATGTCCGTGCTCCACCAACGCGTGCTGAAGGACAAGCACCTCAAGCTCACCGTGCGGCCGGCGCAGGAGCCGGGCTCGCCGCCGCGCGAGGCGATCTGGTTCCATCGCAGTGAGCCCGTACCGGATGTGGCCACCGTGGCCTACCGACTGGAACTCAACGAGTGGCAGGGTCGCACCACCGTGCAGATGCAGGTGGTGGCAGCCAGCCCATGAGCAGATGACCCCGCCCGGCGCTGTGGCCAGCGCTTTGTCCTACCATCAGCGCCGTGGATATCCTCACCAACGCCGACCTGCACTGCCACTCTGAAGTGTCCGATGGCACGCTGACGCCGGAGGCGCTGGCGCACCGGGCCAAGGCCAACGGTGTCGAACTGTGGGCCCTGACCGATCACGACGAAGTGGGCGGGCAACAACGGGCCATGGCTGCAGCGCGCGCAGTGGGCCTGCCCTACCTGACGGGAACCGAGATATCGGTGAGCTTTGCCGATGTCACCGTGCACATCGTGGGTCTGGGTTTCGACCCCGACGACGCACAGCTCAAGGCGGGTTTGGCCGCCACCCGAGGCGGGCGTGAAGGCCGTGCGCGCGAGATGGCCGAGCAACTGGCCCGTGTGGGCATCAAGGGAGCCTTCGAAGGCGCGCTGAAGTACGTGGGCAATCCCGACCTCATCTCACGAACCCACTTCGCCCGCTTTCTGGTGGAGACCGGCGTGTGCGCGAGCACACACGAGGTGTTTCGCCGTTACCTCACCGATGGCAAACCCGGCTATGTGCCGCACCGCTGGGCGCGCTTAGGCGATGCGGTGCGCTGGATCACGCAGGCCGGTGGCCAGGCCGTGATCGCCCACCCTGCGCGCTATGCGTTCACGCCCACCCAGGAGTTCGCGCTCTTCTCGGAATTCAAGCAACACGGCGGGACCGGCGTGGAGGTGGTCACGGGCAGCCACACCGCCGCGGAGTATGTGAAGTACGCCGACATGGCGCGCGAATTCGACCTGCTGGCCTCGCGAGGCAGCGACTTCCATTCACCTGAGGAAAGTCACACCGACCTGGGCGCGCTTCCCCCCTTGCCCGGGCAGCTGCGGCCCGTTTGGGAAGCGCTGGACTCCCGCGTGATCTAGCTCGGGCCTATCTTGGGCCAGCGGGTCACAATGCCTGCATGTCCCAGTTCTTCGAGATCCATCCCCAGAACCCCCAGTCTCGGTTGATCGATCGCGCCGCGCAGATCCTGGCGCAGGGTGGGGTGGCCGCCATTCCCACTGACTCCAGCTACGCGCTGGTGTGCCACCTTGACGACAAGGCCGCCGCGCAAAGGCTGCGCCGGCTGCGCGGGGTGGACGACCGCCACCACCTGACCCTGCTGTGCCGTGACCTGAGCGAACTGGCCACCTACGCGCGCGTGGACAACCGCCAGTACCGCTTGCTGAAGCTGGCCACGCCTGGTCCCTTCACCTTCATCCTGGAAGCGACGAAGGAAGTGCCCCGCCGCTTGAGCCATCCCTCGCGGCGCACCATCGGACTGCGCGTGCCTGAACACCGGGTGACGCAGGCGCTGCTGCAGTCCCTGGGGCAACCCCTGTTGGGCACCACCCTGATTCCAGCCGGGCAAGACGAGCCCCTGAACGAAGCGCAGGACATCCGCCATCTCATGGAGCATGAGTTGCAGGTGGTGCTGGACGCCGGCGCCTGCCCGATGGAGCCCACCACCGTGATCGACCTCACGGGGCCCGAGCCCGAAGTGGTTCGCGTGGGCCGTGGGGACGCCCAGACCCTGGGTCTGCAGGTGCAGTAGGCCCCCGGTCTTGCCCAGGAGCGCCGCTGTCCTACTCCGTCAGACGGCGGCGGTCACCACCATCTCGATCTTCCACTCGGGTCTGGCCAGGTTGGCCTGCACGGTGGCGCGAGGCGGCGTATGGCCCGGCACCACCCAGGCTTCCCACACCGCGTTCATCGCTGCGAAGTCGGCCAGGTCCTTGATGTAGATCTGTGCCCGCAGGATCTTGCTTTTGTCGCTTCCGGCGCGGGCCAGCAACTTGTCGATGGCCGCCAGCACCTGCTGGGTTTGCCCGGTGATGTCTTGGCTGCCGTCTTCGGCGATCTGGCCGGCAAGGTAGACGGTGCCGTTGTGCACGGCCATTTCAGACATGCGGGGACCGACATCGAATCGTTGGATGCTCATGTGAGAGTTCCTTGGGTAAGTGGTGGGGTTGACGTGATTGGATCCGATGATCAAGGAGCGGACTTCTGGCCGATCTTCGATTCGGTCCCCGCCAGCAGCTTGCGGATGTTGCCCTCATGGCGCCAAATCAGCAGCACGCTCATGGCCGCGATGGCCAGTGTGGCCTGACTGGGTCCCCAGATGAGGGCGTGATAGAACGGCGCAAAGGCTGCAGCCACCAGGGCCGCCAGCGAGGAATACCGAAAGAAGAACGCCACCAGCAGCCACGAGGCCAGCGTGGCGCCGCCCAGGATAGGGTTGAAGGCCAACAGCACCCCGGCGGCCGTGGCCACGCCCTTTCCACCCTGAAAACGGAAGAACACGGGCCACAGATGCCCCAGGAAGGCGGCCAAGCCCACCAGGGCGACCACGCCATCACCCCAGCCGAGGCGCGGCGCGAAGTGCCCCGCCAGCACCACCGGAATGACGCCCTTGACCGCATCGAGCAACAGGGTCAGTACCGCCGCCTTCTTGTTGCCCGAGCGCAGGACGTTGGTGGCGCCAGGGTTGCCCGACCCATAGGTGCGGGGGTCGTCCAGGCCCATGAGGCGGCTGACGACCACGGCAAAGGAAAGCGACCCCATGAGGTAGCCACCCAAAACAGCCAGCGCCGGCAGGGCCGGGCCAGCAGACTGCAAGGTTTCCATGGCGGGGAAGTGTAAACACCACGCGGGATGGCATGATCCGGTCATGAACGCAGCTTCCACCGACCGAAGCGGCGCAGTTTGGCCGATCCGTGCGCACCTTGAACTTCATGAGGAGCTTCATGCCCGGCCAGCCATGCCGGTGCGTTCCCCGGGCGTCGTTTCCTATTGGGCCCAGCAGGGCATGGAGGCGGCCACGGCCCTGTCGGCCCTGCGAATACTTTGCGAGCGGATTGGGCATGCCTTGCCCCCTGAAGGTGCCCGGCACTTCGTGGTGAAGTCCGCCGCGTTCGACCTGAAATTCGAGCGACACGGCGAGTTCATCAGTTGGCAACTGAGTGCCGACTTGGGCATGCCGCCCACCTGGACAGATGCGCAGGCCCTGCGCGGCACCCTGCAGGCCCGGGCGATCGACGTGCTGCCGTCGGAATTCGTGTCGGGCATCGGTCACACCCCGATGATTGCGGCCACCCACGTGGTGGTGCTCAGGGCTGCCCAGCCGCAATGGCTGGACGCCTGCCGGGAGGCGATGCAGGCGGCGCTGGCCGACCGCGCCAACATCGAGGACATCGAAGACCTGGGGGATGCGGCCGCACTCCTGGCCTCGCAGGTTTCCGACGGCCAGGCATCTGTGATGACGGACCTGCGCCTGGGGCCGGACGGCTTCACCCGCTTCGTGCTGGTCGATCAGGGCTTGACGCGTGACCGACTGGCGCGCGATGTGCAGCGACTGTGCGAAATTGAGGCCTATCGCATGCTGGCCATGCTGGGCTTTCCGGTGGCACGTGCCGAGGGCTTGAAGCTCAACCAGATCGAGGCGCAACTGCAGACCATCGTGGACGATATGGCTGGCGCGCGCACGCTGGATGATGCAGCGGCCTTCGATTCCCTGCTGAAGCTGGCCGCAGAGATCGAGCACGGCGCGGCACGCACGCGATACCGGCTTTCAGCCACCCGCGCCTACCAACGCATCGTGCTGCAAAGGTTGTCGGACCTGCGCGAAGAACGGCTGCTGGGCCTGCAGAAGCTGGCCGGATTCTTCAACCGCCGATTCGCCCCGGCCATGGCCCTGTGCGAAAGCACCGATGCCCGCATCACGGACATCGCCGACCGCATCAACCGCGCAGTGGACCTGGCCCGCGTGAGGGTGGAGGCACAGCGCGAAGCCAACAACCAGGAGCTGTTCCGGTCGCTGGCGCACCGGCAGAAGCTGCAGTTGCGGCTGCAGCAGACCGTGGAGGGGCTGTCGGTGGTGGCCATCAGCTACTACACGGTGAGCATCGTGGCCTATGTGGCCAAGGCGGCCAAGGGCTTGGTGCTGCCGGGGGGCATCGTGGTGCAGCCAGATGTGGTGACGGCACTGGCCGTGCTGCCCGTGGTGGCACTGGTGTACACCCTGGTGCGCCGCGTGCGAAAGCACCTGGACCGCTGAGCCGCTTCGACGCGCCAGACGCGCTGGCCAGACGCGCTGGCTTGAGCCAGGTCAGCTCGGTGAGGCAGCCTTGGGCCACCATGCCCAGCCATGACGCCGCCCTTTGATGCACCGCCTTTGGCGCGTGGTGTAACGCCCACCACCGCGCTCACCACCGCGCCCGAGCACACCCCACCCGCCGCGCAGCGCCTGCTTGATCGCGCGGGCATCGCCCTGAACGGGACGCGCCCCTGGGACATGCGCGTGCACCACCCCGGCACGGTGGCCCGCGTGTTGGCACAGGGCAGTTTGGGCCTGGGCGACAGCTATGTCGAGGGATGGTGGGACTGCGAACGACTGGACGAGTTCTTCCACCGTGTCCTGAAGGCTGGGCTTGATGGAGAAGTGGGTTGGCGCGCGCGGGCCTGGCCCTGGTTGCGGGCACGGCTGTTCAATCTTCAGAGCCGCCTGCGGGCGGCCCAGGTGGCCCACGCGCACTACAACCTCGATGCGTCGGTGTTCGAGCAGATGCTGGGCCCAACCATGGCCTACAGCTGCGGCTACTGGGCGCAGGCCCGGACGCTGGACGAAGCGCAGCACGATAAGTTGGACCTGGTATGCCGCAAGCTCGGGCTGGCTCACGGCATGAGCCTTCTGGACATCGGGTGCGGATGGGGCAGCCTGATGCGTCACGCCGCCGAGCATTACGGGGTCAAGGTGACCGGCTTGACGATCTCGGCCGAACAGGCCCAATGGGCGCGCCAGCGACTGCGCGGCCTGCCCGCCACCGTGCACCTGATGGACTACCGGCAATTCAATCCCCATGGAGCGCAGCGCTTTGACCGCGTGGCATCGGTGGGCATGTTCGAACATGTGGGCCACAAGAACCACGGCGCCTTCTTCAGTGTGCTCCAACGCAGTCTGTCGGCGGGTGGTTTGGCCCTCCTGCACACCATTGGGAAGAACCGATCGGGCGGCCAGACCGATGCGTGGATCGACCGACGGATCTTCCCCAACGGCACCCTGCCCTCGGCCGGCGAGTTGGCCTCTTCAGCCGAGCAGCACTTCGTGATCGAAGACTGGCACAACTTTGGCGCCGACTACGACCGCACGCTCATGGCCTGGCACGAACGCTTCGAGGCGGCGTGGCCCCTGCTGTCGCGCACGCATGTTGAGCGCTTTCGGCGGCTATGGCGCTACTACCTGCTGAGTTGTGCGGGCACCTTTCGTGCTCGATCGAACCAGCTTTGGCAACTGGTGCTTTCGCCCCAAGGGGTGCCGGGTGGCTACCGGCGCCTGAACTGAAGCCATCTTCCTGGGGTGCCCCGGGACAGCCCGGGGTCGACCGGCCAAGCCCTAGCGATCGGCCAGCGAGGCCGTCACCGAATCGATTCGCGCCACCACATCGGCGTTCAGTCGCTCGAGCACCGGCAAGGCACCCAGGTTGTCATTCAACTGTCCAAGGCGAGAAGCCCCGGTGATGACGGTGGACACCCGGGGGTTGCGCGCCGCCCAGGCAATGGCCAACTGCGCCAATGTGCAGCCGAGTTCGCGCGCGATGGGCTCGAGTTGCACCACGGCGGCGTTGCGGGCGGCGTCGGTGAGTTGGTCATGCATCCACGCCATGTTGGCCAGCGCGCCGCGGCTGTCTGTCGGGATGCCCTGGCGATACTTTCCCGTCAGCAGTCCGCTGGCCAGCGGGCTCCAGGTGGTCAGGCCCAGACCGGTGTCCTGGTACAGCCGCGCATATTCCTGCTCCACGCGCCTGCGATGAAACAGGTGGTATTGCGGTTGCTCCATCATTGGCTTGTGCCAACCCCGTCGGTCGCAAAGTTCCCAGGCCGCGCGGATATCGGCTGCACTCCACTCGCTGGTACCCCAGTACAGCGCCTTGCCCTGCACGATCATGTCGTTCATGGCGCGCGCGGTCTCTTCGATGGGCGTGTGCGGATCGGGTCGGTGGCAATAGACCAGATCGATGTGGTCCAGGCCGAAGCGCTTGAGGCTGCCATCGATGGCCTGCATCAGGTACTTGCGGTTGAGGGTGTCCTTGCGGTTGATGGCATCGCCTTCACGGTCAAGCCCCCAGAAGAACTTCGTGCTGACGATGTAGTTCAGGCGCGGCCACTTGAGCTGGCGCAAGGCCTGGCCCATCACCTCTTCACTTTGGCCTGCAGCGTAGACCTCGGCGTTGTCGAAGAAGTTGACCCCCGCGTCGTAGGCCGCAGCCATCATCTCGACAGCCGACTTCACATCGACCTGGTTGTGGTACGTAACCCAGGACCCAAGAGACAGGGCACTGACGCGAAGGCCACTTCGGCCCAGGTGACGGTAGAGCATGGTGATCCTTACTGTGCAGGGTCGCGGATTTGCCAACGGATGCGGTCGATGCCTTCCAGCACGTCGGGCTGCAGTTGTACCGACCAGGCCTGCACACACTGTTGCAGTTGCTCCAGCGTGCGCACGCCGATGATGGTGGAAGCCACCCGCCAGTTGCGATAGCAGAAGGCCAAGGCCATTTCGTAGGGCTTGAGCCCGCTTTCCCACGCCAGCGTGTTGTATCGGCGGGCGGCGTCCAGGGTCTCGGGCCGCGCCCACCGCTGCTTGCGCATGGACTCGAACCGCGACAACCGGCCCGCATCGGGAAGGTCGGAGGGAATGATGCCGAAGTCGTCGTACTTTCCAGTGAGCGAACCAAAGGCCAGCGGCGAGTAGGCCAGCAGCGACACCTCGCTGCGGTGCATGAATTCATCCAGCCCGTTGTCGACCACCCGGTTGACCAGGCTGTAGGGGTTCTGCACGCTTTGCACCCGCGGCAGGCCATGGGCATCGGCCAAGCGCAGGAACTCGCTCAGTCCCCAGGGGGTTTCGTTGGACAGGCCCACATGACGCACCTTGCCGGCCTGCACCAGATCCTGCAAGGCGCGCAACTGTGCCTCGATCGAGGTCTGTGGCTTGTTCTTGGACGGGTCGTAGTACGGCTGGCCGAAGACGGGGGCGTTGCGGTTGGGCCAGTGAATCTGGTACAGATCGATCACATCGGTCTTCAGGCGCTTGAGACTGTCATCACATGCAGCCTTGAAGTCCTCGACCTTGAGATCGGATGCACCGTTTCGGATCCAGTCCATGTTGCGCGAGGGGCCGGCGATCTTGCTGGCCAGCACCACCTTCTGACGCGCGCCGGGGCGCTTGTCGAACCAGTTGCCGATGATGACCTCGGTCTTGCCAAAGCTCTCCCGCGTGGGCGGCACGGCGTACATCTCAGCCGTGTCGAAGAAGTTGATGCCCATGTCCAGGGCAGCATCCATGATGCGATGCGCCTCGCCCTCGTCGGTCTGAGCCCCGAAGGTCATGGTGCCCAGGCAAATGCGGGTGACGCGAAGATCGCTGCGTCCTAGGTTGATGTGTTCCATGGTGGTTGAAGCATCTGTCAGGGCGTCTGGGCGCGTGCCCGCGCCTCTTCCTGCAGGCGCAGCACGCGGCGCTGCACCTTGCCCGTGGTGGTCATGGGAAGGGCATCGATGAATTCGATGTCCTTGGGGTATTCATAGGGCGCCAACTTGCCGCGCACGTGCCGCTGCAGTTCCGCGA
>JBEAWD010000032.1:0-12094 GCA_041160585.1 Pseudomonadota bacterium
GACCAAGGGGGTATCGGGCGTGGGTTGCAACATGCATTGATTATCATTTGCCCCATGAACACAGGCGCCAAAAGGGTTGCGGACCGACGTTCCGCAGCAAAGCGGCGTGGTGAGACCGGACAGGGGAAGGGCCACCGTGCGGTGCGAAAGGCAACAGGCCTACGCACTTGGCTGTGGCGCGCTCTGCTGGTGACAGGGCTGTCGGTGGGGCTGCTGGTGGGCATGGCCGTCTGGTGGGTCCAGGCGCCGCTCGATCTGCGCGCCCCGACGGTGGAACTCAATGTCGAGCGCGGGCGCAGTGCGGCGCTGGTGGCGCAAGACTGGGTGGCTGCGGGTGTCGACGCGCCGGTGTGGGCGCTGCAAGCGTGGTTTCGCTGGTCGGGTGATGCGCGGCGGATCCGGGCGGGCAGTTATGCGGCCGAGCCCGGCATCACACCCGCCGAGCTCTTGGCCAAGATGGTCCGCGGCGATGAGAGCCTGGAATCGGTGGTCTTCATTGAGGGATGGACGTTCGCCCAGGTGCGCGCGTCATTGGCCCGCGCACCGGGTCTGCGGCAGACCCTTGAGGGTTTGGATGACCGGGCCGTCATGCAGGCCTTGGGATCTCCGCAACTGCCGGCCGAAGGTTGGTTCTTCCCCGATACCTACCGTTACGGCAAAGGGGTCAGTGATCGCACGGTGCTGCTCAACGCACATGAGGCGATGAAGCGGCAACTGAACAAGGCGTGGGAGCAAAGACACCCGGACCTGCCCATCAGCACGCCGGCTCAGGCCTTGGTGCTGGCCTCGATCATCGAGAAGGAAACCGGGCAGGCAGCAGACCGGGGGAAGATCGCCGGTGTGTTCGTCAACCGTCTGCGCATCGGCATGCCGCTGCAGACCGACCCCACCGTCATCTACGGCTTGGGATCGCGCTTTGACGGCAACCTTCGCAAACGAGACCTCCAGACCGACACGCCCTTCAACACCTATACCCGGCGTGGCCTGCCGCCACACGCCATCGCCATGCCGGGGGCCCAATCCCTGAGGGCCGCGATGCAACCCGAGGCCACACCCGCCCTGTACTTCGTGGCCAAGGGTGATGGCGGCAGCCACTTCAGCGCCACCCTGGACGAGCACAACCGTGCGGTGTGGCGGTATCAGAAAATGCCGGCCGCGTCATCGCGGTAGTTGAAGGACAGTCTCGTGTTCATTTCCCTGGAAGGCATCGATGGTGCCGGCAAGTCCACCCACATCGCCGCCTTGGCGCAGTGGTGGCGTGCGCGTGGGCGTGAGGTGGTGCTGACCCGTGAGCCCGGTGGTACTCCCTTGGCTGAACGCTTGCGTGAGATGGTGTTGCACGAGCCCATGGACCCGTTGACCGAGTCCTTGTTGGTGTTTGCGGCCCGGCGCGAACATGTGCTGAAGGTGATTGAGCCCGCCCTGGCCCGCGGTGCGGTGGTTCTTTGCGACCGCTTCACCGATGCCACTTTTGCCTACCAGGGAGGAGGCAGGGGGTTCGACTGGGCGGTCCTGGGGCAATTGGAGTCCTGGGTACACGGCCACCGCCAGCCCGATCTGACCTTTCTGTTTGATGTGCCACCCGAGGTGGCTGAGGCTCGTCGCGCAGCCGTTCGGCAGCCCGACCGTTTCGAGGCCCAGGACGTCGCCTTCTTCATTCGGGTGCGGCAAGCCTATGAGCGACGCCGCGCCGCGCAGCCTGACCGTTTCGCCTTGATCGACGCGACCCAAGCGTCCGACTCGGTGGGCGCCCAGGTGCTGTCCATCATGGCCGAGCGTGCCGGCGGATGGAGCCCGTCACCATGAGCCGAGCATCTGAGGCGCTGCCTTCACCCTGGGTGGGTGCTGACGGCCACTTGCCCTTGCCGTGGCTGGAGACAGGCTTGAGTGCCGCCCTGTCGCAAAGGGGCCATGCCTTGCTGGTGCACGGGCCTGAGGGCGTTGGGCAGTTCGAATTGGCCATGGTCCTTGCCCAGAGCGTGCTGTGCGAGGCGCCCGTCCCAGCGCGTGCGCCTACCGGTGCGCCCTGCGGGCATTGCGAGGCCTGCCACCTGCTGCAGGCTGGCGCGCACCCGGACCTGATGGTGTTGGTGCCTGAAGCATTGCGCGAATCGTTGGGCCTGAGCCTGGCATCGGCAGAGGGCGAGGGCGGCGAGGGTGGGGCGGCCACGGGGGCTGTGACCAAATCCAAGACGGCGGGGCGCGAGATCCGGGTGGCCGACGTGCGTCGGGCCATCGATTGGGGTCATCAGACCAGCAGCCGCGGACGCGGGAAGGTGCTGGTGCTGCACCCGGCGCAGGCCTTGAACCTGGTGGCAGCCAATGCGCTGCTGAAGACCCTTGAAGAGCCAGCTGGCGCTCTGCGCCTGATCTTGAGCACGGCCGATCCGCAGGCCCTGCTGCCCACCTTGCGCAGCCGTTGTCAGCAGGTTCAATTGGCAATGCCCGCGCCTGAGATTTCGGCAAGGTGGCTTGAAGCGCGCGGTGTGGACGATGCACGAGCCGTGTTGGCGGCCGCCGGCGGGCGACCGCAAGAGGCACTGGCAATGGTGCGCGAGGGCCTGGATGCGCGAAGATGGCCCGAACTGCCCGATGCGGTTCGCCAGGGGCGGGCCGAGCTGTTCCATGGCTTGACGGTGCCACGCGTGGTGGACCTTCTGCAGAAGATCTGCCTGGATTTGATGTCCCGCGCCCAAGGCGCACGCGCCACCTATTTCCCTGAGGAAGCGTTGCCCGCAGGCGCCCAGGCGCAAGCCCTGGCGGCCTGGTGGACCCAGCTACAGCGTACGGCCCGCCATGAAGATCACCCCTGGAACGCCGCGTTGCTGATCGAGTCCCTGGTGCTGCAGGGCCGCCGCTGCTGGCCTGTCCGCGATACGAAGAAGCCCCATGTTCGTTGACTCCCACTGCCACCTGAATTTTCCCGAGCTTCGGGACCGTCTGCCCGAGATCAAGGCGGCCATGCTCGAGGCCCGTGTGGAGGCGGCCATGGTGATTTCCACCACCATCGAGGAGTTCCCTGCGGTGCGTGCCTTGGCGGAGCAGGAGCCGGCCTGGTGGTGCACCGTTGGCGTTCACCCCGATACCGAAGACCTCACCGAGCCCGACGAAGCCATGCTGCTCGATTTGGCGTCACACCCCAAGGTGGTGGGCATCGGTGAAACGGGGCTGGACTACTACCGGCTGGGCGACCGCACCGTGGCTGACATGGCGTGGCAGCGCGACCGATTTCGTACCCACATCCGTGCGGCCAGGCGCTGTGGCAAGCCTCTGGTCGTGCACACGCGCAGCGCCAGCCAAGACACGCTGGCGATCCTGCAGGAGGAGAGCGCCGAGGTCTGTGGCGGCGTGTTCCATTGCTTCACCGAGACAGCCGACGTGGCGCGCGCGGCCTTGAACATGGGTTTTTACATCTCGTTTTCCGGAATCCTGACCTTCAAGAATGCGCAGGATCTGCGGGATGTGGCGGCCTGGGTGCCGATGGATCGAATGCTCATCGAAACCGACAGCCCCTTCTTGGCGCCTGCGCCGCACCGTGGCAAGGTGAACCAGCCATCCTATGTGCCGCAGGTGGCGCGCCAGATCGCTGAATTGCGAGGCCTCAGCGTCGAGGCGGTGGCGCAGCACACCACGGATAATTTCAACCGTTTGTTTCAAATACCTTCGTAGTCAATTGTCAATAAACGGTTTTTCACTTTTGAGCCTTGATGATGAATGAGTTAAAGCGAACACTTCGATTCATCCTGCAGACCCTTGTCATCATTCAGTTGTTTGCCGTCGGGGCGGCTCGCGCGGATGTCTACCAGCGATTCTTCACTGCCGTCGGCTTTGACGACGGGAAGACGGTCGCGGCCCTGTTGGCTCGCGGGTTCGATCCGAATACGCCGAGCGAGAAGGGAGAGCCTGCCTTGGTCACTGCTATCCGCGACGGGCACTTTGACGTGGCTGAGGCGCTGATGCGGCATGCGGATTTGAAGGTTGACCTGCCCAATGTGAACAACGAGACGGCCCTGATGATGGCCAGCCTGCGTGGCGTGGCCAGCTGGTCGCAACGCCTGATCGACAAGGGCGCGGCGGTGAACCGTCCGGGCTGGTCGCCGATCTTGTACGCGGCCTCGGGCGGTGACGTGGCGACGCTTCAAGTGCTGCTGAAAGCCGGCGCGAACATCCAGGCGCGCAATCCAGCCGGCTCCACCGCGCTGATCATGGCGGCGCGGTTTGGGCGCGACGAGGTGGTTTGGGCCTTGGTGGCGGCCGGCGCCGATCCGCGTGAGCGCAATCCCGGCGGGCAGGATGCGGTAGCGGCTGCGAGGTGGGCGGGGCGCGACGCCTTGGCCGATGCCTTGGAACAGGGCAAGCCCAAGCCCTGAACCCGGCGCATCTCGCCCGGTATCATTTCGCGACGATGTATATTATGTTAAATGACGTCGTCAATGACGTGGGGCATGACTTCAGCAAAAAGGCCCTCAGACCTGCGTGCTCGGCGAGAGGTGCGGCGCCTGCGCGACCTGCGTCATGCCAGCCGCCATCTTGATGCCGGCGCGCACCCGGCTGTAGGTGCCGCAGCGGCAGATGTTGGTCATGGCCGCATCGATCTCGGCGTCTGTGGGCTTTGGCTTGCGCTGCAGCAGGGCCGCTGCGGCCATCAGCATGCCGCTTTGGCAGTAGCCGCACTGCGGCACGTCCAGGGCCTGCCAAGCCTTTTGCAGCGGGTGGTCGCCATGTGGCGAAAGCCCTTCGATGGTGGTGATCCGCTGGCCAGTGCTGAGGCTGGAGGCCGGCACCACACAGCTGCGCACCGGGGCACCATCGATCATCACTGTGCAGGATCCGCACTGGGCCACGCCGCAGCCGTACTTGGTGCCGGTCAGCCCCAGGTGTTCGCGGAGCACCCACAGCAGCGGCGTGTCGGCTTCGGCTTGGTGCTCGCGGTTCTCGCCGTTCACGTTCAAGGTGGGCATGCGCTGGTCTCCGAAAATCTTCGTGCTGCTTTGAAGGGTACATGAGCCAGCGGGCGTGGCGCCTGAGGCCTGCACGTATCCTCGGGGTTTTCAAGACCATTCTTGACCCCATGCATGCCCCATGGCCGCCCCCCGCCGATGACTCGCCGGATGTTGAACCTGGAGTTGCTCCTGTTGTTGCGCCTGATTTTTCGGCTATCCCGATCGTGCGCTTGGTCGGCGCGGCGGTGCATTTTCCTGGTGGCGCCGCGCCGGTTTGGGAGAATCTGAACCTGGCCTTGCACCGGGGCGAGTGTCTGACCCTTTTGGGGCCGTCGGGTTGCGGCAAGAGTACGGTGCTGCGTGTGATGGCCGGCCTGCAGCCCCTATCCGGTGGGCAGCTCGCCAGCCGAAGCGAAGCGCCGGCCTTCGTGTTCCAGGATGCGGCACTGCTGCCCTGGGCTGAATTGCACGACAACGTCGGCCTGCCCCTGAAGGTACGCGGTCTGCCGGCGCCACAACGGTCGACCTTGGTTCAGCAGGTACTGGGCCGGGTGGGCCTGTCCGGGCGCGAATCCGCCCTGCCACACGAGCTCTCGGGCGGTATGAAGATGCGCGCTTCCATCGCCAGGGCTTTGGTGATGACGCCGGACCTGCTGCTGATGGACGAACCCTTTTCCGCCTTGGACGACCCCACGCGACAGCGCTTGCAGGCCGACCTGTTGCAGTGGTGGCAGGCGCAGGGGTTTGCGCTGTGCTTCGTCACCCATCAGGTGGCCGAGGCGGTCTTCATGAGTTCGCGCATCGTGGTGATGGGCGCCCGCCCTGCCCGCATCGTGGCCGAAATCTCGGTGGACGAACCGTACCCCCGCGCGCCGGAGTTCAGGCGCAGCGCACGCTTTCATGCGATCAGCGTTCGCGTGGCCGATGCCCTTGCACAGGCAACATTTGACGCCTTTGAAGGGGCGAAGGCGTGAATACGCCGGCTGACCGATCCTTAGGCGCGGCATCTGGCAAGGGCTTGGCGCTGATCACCCCCCTGCTCTTGGTCTTTCTTTGGGAAGCCCTGGTGTGGGTGGCCGAGATCCCCGCCTACACCCTGCCCGCGCCCAGCCGCGTGCTGCAAGCCCTGGTGCTTGATCACCAGAGCCTGATGCTGAGCTGGTGGTTCACGCTTCGGATCACCTTGGGCGCGCTGGCATTGGCCTGCCTTGGGGGCCTTTTGGTGGCCAGCGGCTTCGTGTTGCTGCCGGCTCTTGAGCGCGCCTTTTTGCCCGTAGCCGTGGTGCTGCAGGTCACGCCGATTGTGGCCATTGCACCGCTGTTGCTGATCTACATCGACAGCACCACGGCCGTCCTGCTGCTGTGTGCCTGGATCGTGGCCTTCTTTCCCGTGTTGTCCAACACCGTGCAGGGCCTTCGCGCGGCCGATCCGCTGTTGCACGACCTGTTCACGCTGTGCCGTGCCAACGGCCTTCAGCGTCTGCAATGGTTGAGGCTGCCAGCCGCCCTGCCCGACTTCTTGGCCGGCCTGCGGGTGTCGGGCGGCCTGGCGCTTATTGGTGCGGTGACGGCCGAAATGGTGGCCGGTGCCGCAGGGCGTGAGACGGGATTGGCCTCGCGCATACTCGAAGCCAGCTTCAGAACCGAGACCCCCAAGATGTTTGCCGCGCTCATGCTGCTGGTGCTCACCGGCGTTGCGATCCACCTGCTGTTGGAAGCCCTGTCGCGGCGGCTGATCGGGCGTTGGCACCCGAGTTTTCGCAAAGGATAAACAGATGAAAGACGTCCGCCACTTGCGACGACGCATCATGGGTTTGGGCATGGCTGCGGTCCTGCCCTCACCTGTTTGGCTGTCGGCTTCTGGCGCTGCTCTGGCCCAGGCTCCGGGCACGAGGGGCAGCCCGCAAAGTGTCGCCTCGGGTGGGCTGACCAAGGTCAGTTTCGCCACCAACTGGAAGGCACAGGCCGCACACGGTGGCTTCTACCAGGCGGTCGCCGATGGCACCTACCGCCAAGTGGGGCTGGATGTGACGATTGTGCAAGGCGGCCCGGCGGTGAACAACCGCCCTCTTCTGCCCGCCGGCCGCATCGACTTCTTGATGACGGGCAATTTGCTGCACAGCTTCGACAACCTGCGCAACCAAGTGCCGACCGTGGTGGTGGCCGCGATGTTCCAGAAAGATCCGCAGGCGCTGATGGCGCACCCGGGCCAGGGATATGAGGACTTTACGGCCCTCAAGCGCGCGCCGGTGGCCTTCATCGCCAAGGATGCGCAGTTCACCTGGTGGGCATGGCTGAAGGCCGTGCATGGCTTTCGCGATGAACAGCTCAAGCCCTACAACTACAACCTGGCCCCATGGCTGTCCAATCCGAAGTCCATTCAGCAGGGTTATGCGGTGGCCGAGCCGATCTACGCCCAGCGCCAAGGCGGTTTCAAGCCCGTGGTGCATCTGTTGGCTGACCACGGCTTTTCCACCTACAGCACGGTGATCGAGACACGGCGCGAACTCGTGGATAAGCGGCCAGATCTGGTGCAACGGTTCGTCGATGGGTCCATCCTGGGTTGGACGCAGTACCTGCATGGTGATCCGCAGGCCGCGCACGCGATGATGCGCCGTGACAACCCCGACATGGGCGAAGAAGAGTTGATGGCGTCGCGCCAACGGCTGTTGGACAATGCGATCGTGGAGGCCGGTGATTCACTCAAGTTGGGCATCGGTGCGATGCGCCGTGAGCGAGCGGCGGATTTCTTGCAACAGATGGTGCGCGCTGGGCTCTACAAGGCCGGACAGGTCGATGTGGGCGCGGTGTTGGTGGAATCGTTCGTGAACAAGGGGGTCGGTCTGGATCTGCGGCGTCGTCTGTTGGAGCCGCGCCGCGCCACACGCCCCGCCCAGGAGGAATCTCATGCCCGGCCTACTGCCTGACGTCGACCCCGACGGTCTGCTCGAGTTTTCGGTCGTCTACACGGACCGCGCCCTCAACCACATGTCGCGCCGCTTTCAGGGCGTCATGTGTGAGGTGTCATCCATACTCAAGACCGTCTATGCGGCCCATTCGGCCATCGTCATGCCCGGCAGCGGCACCTTCGGCATGGAAGCTGTGGCGCGCCAGTTCGCCACCGGTCGCCCGGTCATGGTGCTGCGCAACGGTTGGTTCAGCTACCGCTGGACACAGATCTTTGACATGGGCGGTATCCCTGCTTCCAGCACCGTGCTCAAGGCACGGCCTGTGTCGCCGGGGGCTAGACAACCCTGGGCCCCTGCCCCCTTGGCCGAGGTACTCGATTCGATCCGTACGATCAAGCCGGCCGTGCTGTTCGCGCCGCATGTGGAAACCTCGGCTGGGATGATCCTGCCAGACGACTACCTGAGCGCGGTGTCCGCTGCCATGCATGAGCATGATGGCCTGGTCGTTCTGGACTGCATTGCCTCGGGCGCAGCCTGGGTCGACATGCGGGCCACCGGCGTGGATGTGCTCATCAGTGCGCCCCAGAAGGGGTGGTCCGGCTCGCCGGGTTGCGCCTTTGTGATGCTCAGCCAACGGGCTCGTACTGCCATCGACCACACTACCAGCACCAGCTTCGCCTGCGACCTGCGCAAGTGGCTGCAGGTCATGGAAACCTATGAATCGGGTGCCCACGTCTACCACACCACCATGCCCACCGACGCCTTGGCGCGGGTGGCCGCGGTGATGCGTGAAACCCAGGCCTACGGATTCGAAGCACTGCGCCAGGAACAGTGGGCCTTGGGCCGTGGGGTGCGCCAGCTGCTGGCCTCCTACGGCTACCAAAGCGTGGCGGCACCCGGATTCGAGGCGCCCGGTGTGGTGGTCAGCTACACCGACGACCCCGAGGTCCAGAACTCCAAGAAGTTTCTGGCCCTGGGGCTTCAAACCGCGGCCGGGGTACCGCTGCAGTGTGACGAAGGCCCGGACTTCCGCACCTTCCGCCTGGGGCTGTTCGGCTTGGACAAGCTGCACCAGCCCGAGCGGTCCCTAACCCACCTGCGCCAGGCCTTGGACCAGCTTCGCTGATCGTCAGCGCGGGTGGATCGTCACCGGTGACTCTTGGGGCCGCCGGGCGCGGAGCTGGCCGCAGCCACCCTCCACATCCTGCCCGGCCGACCGGCGCAAGCGCGTGTAAACGCCCTGTCGGTTCAGTCTTCGGGCCATCTCGGCCGCCCTTTCCCACGAAGGTCTTCGAAAGCCGCTGCCCTCCACATCGTTGAACGGGATCAGGTTGAGCATCATGCGGCGACCGCGCAGCAGGTCCCCCACGGCCTCGAGTTCGTCATCGCCGTCATTCACGCCTTCAAGCAAGGTCCACTGCACCTGCACGGGATAGCCGCTGAGCTCGGCGTACTGGCTGGCCGCTTCCACCAGGGCCAGAGGTGACAGGTCGGGGGCGCGTGGCAGCAGTTGGCGTCGAAGCGCGTGCTGGGTGGTGTGCAGGGACAAGGCCAGGGCCGGCTTGATGCGGCGCGTGGCCAAGGCTTCAAAGGCGCGCGGATCGCCAACGGTGGAGAACACCAGTTGCTTGTGCCCGATCTGCCCCTCCTGCCCCAACAGGTCGATGGCCTCGAGTACGGCGGTCAGGTTGTGGGCCGGCTCGCCCATGCCCATGAACACCACCTTGCGCACCGTAGCCACGGAGCGGGCATGCACCACCTGAGCCACGATCTCGGCACTGCCCAACTGACGGATCAGCCCGTCGCGCCCGGTCATGCAGAAGCCGCATCCCACGGCGCAACCGATCTGCGTGGACACGCACACCCCGTCGCGCGGCAGGATCACGGTTTCAACCGTCTTCCCATCGCGCAGGGCCAACAAGAGCCGCCGCGACCCGTCCTCGGCTGGATGCTCCGACACCGGGCGCACCAGGTCGGCCAGGTCGGCGCGCAGCCCCGGCGTGGCCCGCAGCAAGGCGTGCGGGAAATGGTTCTCGGGGTGCGCCCGGCCGGCCGATAGGTCGCGGTTGTGGGTCCAGGCGCGAAGAAAGCGCGAGATGTGTCCCGGGCCAGCACCGGTTTCGGACAGAGCGATTCGAAGATCGGAGACTTGGGTCGGCATTGGCCTAGGGAATTCCCTTATCCGGGGTGACACACGCGGATTGTCAACCAAGCAGCCTCAGCCTGCGTTGTGCACGCATTGGTATCTCTGCATCACCATGAAAACAAGCCGTAAACCGTCCCCCACCGCCACCCTCAACGCCGGCATTTCCCGCATGGTGGAACAGCCCATGCCGGACGGGGGCGCACGGGAAAAGGGCTCAAAAGCCCAGGACACCTTCGAGGTTTGGCACCACCACGCCAGCCTGCGTCGCCCCTCTGAATGGGCGCTGATGCTCCAATTCGACCAGCGCCGCTGAGCCGCGCAGCGTCAGGCTACAAAACAAAAGGCAGCACCAGGAAGCTGACAAGGCAGCCGACCATGACCAAGCGGTCAGGGTCGTTGGACCACGGCGCGGCTACCCGGTGCCGGCGAATAGCGGCTGCCGGCGTGGCCACGTGGCAGGCTTGTTGCACCAGGGGATGACGAAGCGAAGCGGCTGCGCCGGCGGGTACCGTGGTGCCAGGTGTTGAGCGGGTGGGTATGGCGTTCATGTGATGACCTCTCTGTGGGATCGCATGATACTGTGTTTCTATACAGTATTCAAGCCCACCTGTCCCCGTGGTCGGCTCAAGCCGGCACAGCTCAGGGCAGCCAGATACGGCAAGGCCTGCAGCCCCAAGATGGCCCACCAGGCCCAAAGGCCCAGGCTCACCCCGTCGACGGTCAATGCCAAGCCCAAGGCCACGATCAGGATGGCCAACAACAAAGCGCCTTCTTCCCGTACCGACCGCCACAACGGCCACACCCGCCAATGCGACCACTGCGGCGCTGGTCGAGCGGCTAAACGGGCGGGAGCCCCCAACCCCGCATTCCGCTCGGGGCCCGCCGCCGCGCCAACAGGCAGTGCATCGCCATCGCCATCGCCTTCAGCCGCCTTCGCGGTGACCTGAAAAGCCGCCGTGCCGCCAAACAGGCCCGCCACCACACCCCGCGCAATCCGGTGAGAAAGCGACATGCCCGCCCACGCCGCACCGATCACATCTTGCAGCGAACACGGCACCCGACGGTGGTACAGCAATGGGGTCATCACCAACCGTGCAGTGAAGAAGACCAACAGCGGCAAGGCCAACAGGGGGTGGGGCAAGGAAAACTCCGTGGGCGCCAGGAGCACAGCCGCACTCCACAACAGCGCCGTGATGGTGAACACCAGGTGCAGCGTGTCGCCGATCCAAGGAAGCCAACCCGCCAGGAAGTGGTAGCGCTGCCCGAGGCTCAGGCCCGAAGCGCCGAACAGGGCGCGCGCGTGCCCACGCAGGATCTGCATTCCGCCACGTGCCCAGCGTTCCCGCTGGCGCTGATAGGCCTCAAACCCACTGGGTACCAGGCCCGTGCCCAGTACTTCGTCTACGTAAACCTTCTGCCAGCCCGCTTCCAACAGGCGCAGTCCCAACTCGGTGTCTTCGCAGACGCACTCGGTGTTCCAACCCCCCACGTCCTTCAACGCTTGTGCGCGAATCAGGGTCATGGTGCCGTGCTGCACGATGGCATTGCGCTCATGGCGGTGGTGCATGCCCAAACGAAAGAAACCCTCGTACTCCCAGTTCATCATCCGCGCCATCCGGGTGCGCGACCACGCCCGGTGGGCCTGAGGCGACTGCACCACGGCCACGTCGGGCTCGCTGAACCATCCCCCCAATCGGCGCAACCACTGCGGGTCCACCACATAGTCCGCGTCCACCACCGCCACCCAAGCGGCAGCCGAGTCGGTCTGGCGCAGCCCTTCGTTGAGTGCGCCGGCCTTGTAGCCGGGCCAGCGGGGCAGTCGGATGAAGCGCACACGCAGGTCACCCAGCGCGCGCTGCTGTTCCACATAGGCCTGCACCGGCATCCAGCATCCAGGGTCGTCACTGTTGTTGTCGATGATGAGAATCTCCAGGCACGGCCAATCCAAGGCCTGCAGGCTTCGAATGGCCGCCAACACCATGGGGGCGGGCTCGTTGCAGCACGCCAGGTGCACACTGACCATGGGCGTGGGATCACCCGCCGCCACCGGCCTTGCCCCAGCGCGTCGCTGCAAGCTGCCCTCCCAGAACAACTCG
>JBEAWD010000069.1:0-3423 GCA_041160585.1 Pseudomonadota bacterium
AGGCCGGTGGCCTGTCGATCTTGTTCGATCACATCGGTCAGGATCGAAAACGGCAGCAATTGTGATCCGGCGAATCCAACCCCGGCCAAGGCGCACAGACCATACAGCAGGGACGGTGTCAGGCCTTGATTGATGACGGCCATGAGTGCGAGTGCCAAGCCAAAGATGAGCATCGCCAGAATGCCAGGAAGCCACTTTCCGCGATGTCGTGCAGCCCAGACCCAGAGCGGCATGGCCAGCATCGCAGCGATCAGCAGACTCCCGAATATCAGCCCGACATCCTTGGCATCCCGCCCGAGCACGTTGACGACGAAATACGGCGCAGCCGCAGCCATGGTGCCGTTGCCGACCAGCACCAGGACATAGGCCGCCAGCAGGGTGGCGTAGCGACCGTTGGTCAATGCTCCGCGAAGCTGCTTCATCAGTGGGACCTGATGGGAAGACGCTGCCTTTGAGGGCATCCTCGAGGCGCTCACGGCGGTGGCCAGCATGGCCAACGCAATCAGGACGCCCATCACGATGGCCATCGTCCCATACCCCTTATGCCCACCGCCGGCGGCGGACACCAACATCGGACCCATCACCGCGCCGATGATGGTTCCTAGCAGGACAAAGCCCATTCGAAAGGACATGATGACCGTTCGTTCGTGAGCGTCGTCGCTCATCTCGGCGGGCATGGCCGCATAGGGCACCGAGAACAGGGCGTAGCCGCTCATGCTCAGGAAAAACAGCGCACCCACCAGCATCACTCGGTCGTTCACCGATTCCAGGGGCGGCAGGGAGAACAAGGCAACAAAGGCCAGCGGCGTGAGCACAGCGCCGACGATGAGAAAGGGTTGGCGTCGCCCCCTGGGGCCGGTGTGGCGGTCCGAGGCGGCTCCCACCAGGGGATCGAACAGGACGTCCCAGGCCTTCGGAAGAAACAGCGCCAGGCCGGCCAGCGCCGGCGGTACGCCCAGCGTGTCGGTGACGTAGAAAAGCAGCAGTACCCCGGTCACCGACGAAAACAGTCCCGTGCCGATGGAGCCCAGTGCATAGAGCAGCAACGCCACGCGCGGCATACGTTGCTCCACCTCAGGCTTCAACGATGGCGCCTGCACGGGCCTCAGGCTGCCGCGTTGGCGACCGCTGCATCGATGGAAACGGCCAGCGTGTCGACGATCTCTGCTATGTGAACATCATCGATGATGAAGGGCGGAGCCAGCAGGATGTGGTCCCCGTTCATGCCGTCGGCCGTTCCACCCATGGGATAGCAGATCAGGCCACGCGCCATCGCCTGCTGCTGTACCTGGGCCCACACCATGGCCTGTGCATCGAATGTCTGCTTGCTCTCGCGTTCACGCACCAACTCAAGACCAATCAGCAATCCGCGGCCGCGGATGTCGCCCACGTGTGGATGTTGGCTAAGCCGGTCCTGCAGCGCGCCACGCAACTTCATTCCCTGCTGCTGGACGCGCGCCAGCAAGTCACGCTCACGGATCTGTGTGATCACTGCCAGCGCTGCGGCGCAGGGGGTGGCGCTGGCGTTATAGGTGTGGCCGTGGATGAAGTATCCACGCCTGTCGGCAATCACATTGAAGACTCGGTCTGACACGAGGATCGCCGAGATTGGCTGGTACCCTGCGCCCAGGCCTTTGGCCAGTGTGACGAGGTCCGGTGTGACCTCATCCTGCTCTATCGAGAGATAGGTGCCGGTGCGCCCGCTGCCGGTGAGGATCTCATCGGCAATGAAGAGGATGCCGTAACGATCAAGCACCGCCTTGATCGCCTTGAAGTAACCCGGCAGAGCTGGCACCGCACCATTGGTGGCGCCCACCACCGGCTCGGCGATGAACGCGGCCACAGTATGGGGCCCCAGGCGCAGGATGGTGTCCTCAAGCTCCTGGGCCAGCCGGGCGACATATTGGTCGGCGGTTTCCTGGCTCTCCATTTCGCGGTAGGCGTAACAGGGCGAAACGAACTCCACCTGCATCAGCACATCCTCAAAGAGCATGCGACGGATCACGTTGCCCGACACCGCCAGACCTCCCAAGGCACAGCCGTGGTAACTCTGGCGGCGAGAGATGAAGGTTCGGCGGGAGGGTTGCCCGTTGTCGATGTGAAACTGAAGTGCCATCTTCAGTGCGCCATCCATCGACTCGCTTCCGCCCGATCCAAAGAACACCCAATCCAGCCCCTTGGGAGTCATCTCGACCAAGGCCTGTGCCAATTGTTCGGCCGGCTCGGTGGTGAAGTAGGCGTTGTAGACATAGGCCAGCTCCTTGGCCTGGCGGGCGATGGCCGCCGAGACCGCTGCGTCGCTGTAACCTAGGGATGAAACGCCAGCCCCGCTGGCCGCGTCAAGATAGCGCTTGCCTTCCTTGTCGATGATGTACGGGCCATCGCCGGCCACCGCCACCGGGTAGGGCTTGCGCATGTAGCGTTGGAAAACTCGGCTCATTTCGATTCCTTGAGTTGAGATCGAAGTGTCTTTTTGTCGACCTTACCCAGGGGAGTCAAGGGGAGCTGATTCATGAAGACGACCCGCTTGGGCTCATGGATGGGACCCTTGCGTTCGCGGACGATGGCGGCTATCGCCTGAATGTCCAGCGTATGACCTTCTCGAGGCACGACGGCCGCCGTGACTGCTTCGCCCCAGCGCTCATCCGGCAAGCCCACCACCGCCACCTGGGCCACACCCGGTAGGGACGCAACGACCTCTTCGACTTCCTTGGGGAAGACATTGATGCCGCCGCTGATCACCATGTCCTTCTTGCGTTCAACGATATACAGATAGCCGTTTGCGTCGAAGCGCCCCATGTCGCCCGTGTGCAGCCAGCCCCCTGCAAATGCGAGTGCGGTCTCTTCGGGACGCTTCCAATAGCCAGGCATCACATGCGGCCCGCGGATGCAGATTTCTCCGATTGCACCGACGTCCACCTCCTGATTCCGCTCGTCGAGCAGGGCGATCTGAACATCAGCAAACGGCATGCCGCAGGATGAGAGAACTTCAGGGCGGTTCAGGTCGTGTTGGCGGCGGCCCAGCCAGGTGATGCAGGTCGGAGCTTCACTTTGGCCGTACAGCTGCATGAACACTGGACCGAAGACATCAAGGGCCTCTTTCAAGCGGGCTGGCAACATTGGCGCGGCGCCGTAGAAGATGGTCTTCAGGCTGGAGACATCCTTCTGCGCGGCCTTTTGCGTTTCCACGACGCGGTAGATCATCACCGGCACCAGGAAGGTGGCTGTGATCCGCTCCCTCTCGACAGTGTCGAGCAGCATCTGGGCATCGAAGGTGGGCAGCATGTGGAATGCGCCGCCCAGCAGCGCGCAGGGCAGGGCCAGCACGCCGGCCGCATGGGAAACCGGGGTGGAAACCAGCAGGCGAAGCTCATCTGGCCATTCCCACTCCGCCGCCATCATCATCACACTGGCCAACAAGGT
>JBEAWD010000083.1:0-3450 GCA_041160585.1 Pseudomonadota bacterium
AGAGGTTGCCTCTCCTGCGGAAGTGCCCCTCACAACCTTGGTGCCAGCTTTCATCATCTCCGAGTTGAAGAGCGCCTTCACCATCGGCTTTCTGATCTACATCCCCTTCGTGGTGATCGACATGATCGTTTCCAGCGTGCTGATGTCCATGGGCATGATGATGCTGTCGCCCATGATGATTTCCATGCCCTTCAAGCTGATGCTGTTCGTATTGGTGGACGGTTGGGGACTGATCATGGGGTCGTTGGCAGCCAGCTTTGCGATGCCATAGCGGCATATCAAACCCGTACTCGATCAACGACCTTTCACGACGTCATCCAACTCTCGAGCCAAAGATCTCAAGGACCCTCACCAATATGGATACCGCCACCGTGATCGAGTTGGCCCGCCAGGCCTTGTGGATGACTGTCCTCGTTTCGGCGCCTCTATTGGTGGTGGCCTTGGTGGTCGGTGTGACCGTGGGTATCTTTCAGGCTGCGACGTCGATCAACGAAATGACTCTGAGCTTCATCCCCAAGGTGGTGGCCATGGCTGCCGCACTTGCCGTGGTCGGCTCATGGCAGATCGGCACCATGGTGGACTACTGGCGCAGCATTTTTGCGCGCATTCCCGGCCTGTTCCACTGAGCCGGCACCCTGGCACCCGGAATACCGTGACATGGACCTCTTGGCCGCGGACATCGTCAATAGGTTCTACACCTTTATGTGGCCGATGCTGCGCATCTCGGCCTTGTTGCTGACGGCACCGTTGTTTTCGATTGCGGCCGTCCCTCGGCGCGTTCGCGTGCTGGCGGGTTTGGCCTTGACGTGGTTCATTTATCCCCTGGTGGACTGGCCGGTGATCGACCCGATTTCCGCGCCCGGCTTGGTGGAGATCGTCAACCAGATCTTCATCGGGTGTCTGATGGGTTTGACCTTGCAGGTGGTCGTGGCAGCCGTGGTGACGGCAGGCCAGGCGCTGTCCAACGCCATCGGCCTGTCCATGGCCACCCTGATTGATCCTACGTTGGGCAATGTCCCCATCCTGTCGCAGTTTCTGTTGATCATGGCGGTCCTGATCTTCGTGGGGACCGGTGGGCATCTGTTGCTGCTGGGCCTGCTGCTAAAGAGCTTTTCGGCAGTGCCGATTGGGGAATCCCTGCTGAACCAGGCCACCTGGGGCAAGCTGATCGCTTGGAGCAGCATGATCTTCACCGGTGCCCTGCTGATCTCCCTGCCCGTGATGGCCGCACTGCTGCTGATCAACGCAGGTTTGGGTGTGGTCACGCGTGCGGCACCCAGTCTGAACATTTTTGCCGTGGGTTTTCCGGCGATGATGATTGTGGGGATCGTGGCCTGCGTCCTGACCATGGAAAGCATGGGCCTGCGTCTGCAATGGCTGTGGGTCCAGGCTTTCGGGGTCTTGGATGACCTGTTTGGGGGGCGGTGATGGCTGAAACCACTGCCGAACGCACTGAAGCGCCAACCGCGAAGCGCCTGCAAAAGGCTCGAGAGGAAGGGCGTGTGGCACGCTCGACCGACTTGCCAGCCGCAGCGGTCACGATCGTGTCGATGATCATGCTCAGCCTGTCGGGGGCCTGGTTCGTCAGCGGAATGACCGGACTCTTCAAGGGTGCGTTTTCGATGGACACCAAGACCCTGGCAACTCCCCAGGTCATGCTGCACGAAGCTGCCTCCCAACTGATGACGGGCTTCGGGTATGCGCTTCCGATCATGCTCGTGACGATGGCAGTGGCCTTTGTGTCGTCTACCGTCACAGGGGGCTTCCTGTTCTCGATGCAGGCGGCGATGCCGCACGCTGACAAGCTCAATCCCATTTCAGGCCTGCGGCGCATCTTCGGTAGCCGTGCCTTGATCGAACTCGGTAAAGCCGTCCTGAAGTTCACCCTGGTCGGCGGGGTTCTGGTCGCGGTGCTGAACTCGCATACCCAAGAGTTGGCGATGCTTGGGCGCATGGGCTTGGAGCCTGCCCTGGCTGCTACAGGCAAACTGGTGATGGACGCAGCCCTTTGGGTGACGCTGGCACTTCTGTTGATTGCCGCGGTCGATGTCCCGCTGCAGCGCTACCAATTCATGCGTGAAATGCGCATGAGCAAGCAGGAAATTCGCGACGAGATGAAGGAGGCCGAGGTTTCGCCCGAGGTACGCGGCAAGATCAAGGCCCGCCAGCGCGAGATCGCCATGGCCAAGATGATGCGTCGCGTCAAGGACGCCGACGTCATCATCACCAACCCCGAACACTTCGCCGTGGCGCTGTCTTATGACCCGACGGCCGATGCGCCACCTCTATTGGTGGCCAAGGGCGTTGACCACTTGGCTGCGCGTATTCGGGAGGAAGGCGCTCAGCACGGGGTCATGGTGTTCGAGGCTGCCCCACTGGCCCGAGCCCTTTACTTCACGACGGAACTGGAGCATCCGGTTCCCGAAGAGTTGTACTTCGCCGTGGCCCAGGTGATTGCCTATGTGTACAGCTTGGCCGACGTTCGGCCAGGCGAGCCGCAGACCCTGCGGCCAGTGCCGCGCGTGCCGCGGTCGATGTGGTTTGACGCCCAGGGCCAGCGCCAGGGCGAACAAGGAGTCCGAGCATGAGCACCATGACCGTCAGTACGGCAGCGGCATCGCCGGTGCGCCTGCCCTATGAGAGGCAGGAGGAATTCGAAGGCTTGATCCAGGCCTTGTGCATCAACCGCCGAAGCGCCATGGTGGTGTGCCCGCAGGCTGATGAGTTGGACCTCGTGTCGCGCGCCATTTCCAGCAGACTCAAGTGTGTGCCTGGGTTGCGCCTGGAAGTCGTGCGACCGATCGGTGCGGAGTCCTTGATCGATCGGTTCAACGAAATGGTCGCAGCCTTGCCGCTCAAGGTGGCGCGGCGTGAAGGTGTACCTGATCAGCCACTGACGCTGTGGGTGATGAACCTTTCCAGGCGGCTCGAGCTGCCCGAGGTGAAGCTGCTACTCAATTTGGTGCAAAGCTTTCCGGGCACTGGCGTTCGGCTCCTGCTCTTGTGCAGCCGTGATGCTGCTACGCCGGAAGCCACAGTTGCGGCATACCGGTGGGGGTCCCGACTGCACCGTTGGGTTCTGCAGCCTGACCAGGAACTCCCGCCTGAGCCCGCAGCTCCTAAGGTGACGTCCGGTGCGACCGTGGCTCCAGCGGCGCTTAAGGCGATCTCGTCGAGGCCACAGATCACTCGGGCGATGGTCATGCGTATCGAGCCACTGTGGCGCGGCGTCCTTCGCGCAGCACGAGCAGCATGCCACCCGATCGTCACGCGAACGGGCCTTGACCGAGTGTCGGGGCGGTTGAACCTCAGGTTTCGGGCGCCGGGTTCGCGCTGGGTCTGGGGCATGGGGGGGCTGATGATGTCCTTAGGGGCAACGGCGGCTGCCTGGTGGCATACCCGTCTGGACCTGACCAATGGGGCGACCACACCCTTGCGTCGCCCTGTGCC
>JBEAWD010000127.1:0-6247 GCA_041160585.1 Pseudomonadota bacterium
CGCTGGGTCCATAGGGTCACGATTTTATAATTCGCCACTTATGGCCGTCCTTGCCCTCGGGCTCAACCACCAGACTGCTCCGCTGGACCTGCGCGGGCGCCTGGCCTTTGCGCCAGGACAATTGAGCACGGTTCTGCAGGATTTCCGCCAAAGGCTGCAGCGGGCCGCTCCCGAGGCGGCGATTCTGTCCACCTGCAACCGCACCGAGCTGTATGTTTCGGCCGATGCCGCGGGCATCCATGAGATTGCCGCGCCGGCCCTGAGCTGGTTGGCCGCCCAAGCCGGTATCAGTGACGCCGCGCTGCGCGGGCACACCTACTTGCGCGAAGAACGCGATGCGGCGCGCCACGCCTTCAGGGTGGCCTCGGGGCTGGATTCGATGGTGCTGGGCGAACCGCAGATCCTGGGCCAGATGAAGGAGGCCGTGCGCGAGGCTGATGCCGCAGGCACCCTGGGCACCACGCTGCACCAGCTGTTCCAGCGCTCCTTCGCCGTGGCCAAAGAGGTGCGCAGCTCCACCGAAGTGGGTTCGCACTCGATCAGCATGGCCGCTGCCTCGGTTCGCCTGGCGGGCCAACTGTTTGAAGACCTGCGCGATGTGCGGGTGCTGTTGGTGGGCGCGGGCGAAATGATCGAGCTCGTGGCCACGCACTTCGCAGCCCGCGAACCCAAGACCATGGCCGTGGCCAACCGCACGCTAGAGCGCGGCGAGAAGCTGGCGGCGCGTTTCGGTGCGCAGGCCCTGCGCCTGAGCGATCTGGCCACGCGCTTGCACGAGTTCGATGTGGTGGTGTCCTGCACCGCCAGCAGCCTGCCGTTGATTGGCCTGGGCGCCGTGGAGCGCGCGCTCAAGGCGCGTCGCCACAAGCCCCTGTTCATGGTCGACCTGGCCGTGCCGCGCGACATCGAACCCGAGGTGGCGCAGCTCGATGACGTGTACCTGTACACCGTGGATGACCTCTCGGCCATCGTGCAGGTGGCCAGCGAGAAGCGCCAGGCCGCCGTGGAGCAGGCCGAGGTGATCATCGATGCAGGCGTGCAAAGCTTCGTGCATTGGCTGGACCAGCGAGCGGCCGTGCCGCTGATCCAGGCGCTCAATCGCCGCGCCGAAGAGTGGCGCGAGCTTGAATTGGCGCGTGCGCGCCGGCGGCTGGCCAAGGGAGAGGACCCGATGGTGGTGATGGAGGCGCTGAGCCAGGCACTGTCGCAGAAGATGCTGCACGGCGCCTTCGCCGAGCTGCATGCCAGTGACGGCCAGCAGCGAGACGCCCTGGCGCAGACGCTGTCGCGACTGTTCCTGCGCGGCGGCAGCCCGACCACATGAAGGCCGCATGAAGGCTGCGCTGCGCGAGCAGTTCGAGCGCTTGTCTCTGCGAGGTGCCGAACTCGAGTCTGTCTTGTCCGATCCTTCCGTGGCCTCGGACATGAAGCGCTACCGCGCGCTTCTGAAGGAACAGGCCGAGGTCAGCGCGGTGCTCACGCGCTGGGCACGGTACCGCCAGCGCGAAGCCGACCTGGCTGCCGCGCAGGAATTGTTGGCCGGTGACCAAGCGGCAGACGCCGACATGGCCGCCATGGCGCGCGAAGAGGCCCAAGAGGCCCAGTCCGAGCTCGATCAACTGTCCACCGACCTTCAGGCCGCCCTGTTGCCCAAGGACCCAGACGACGAGCGCCCCTGTTTCCTGGAAATCCGCGCCGGCACGGGCGGCGACGAGTCGGCCCTGTTCGCCGCAGACCTGCTGCGCATGTACCTGCGCGACTGTGAGCGCATCGGTTTTCGAACCGAGATCCTGAGCGCCAGCGACAGCGACCTCGGCGGCTACAAGGAAGTGGTGCTGCGGGTGGATGGCGAGGGCGCGTATGGACGGCTGAAGTTCGAAAGCGGTGGTCACCGCGTGCAGCGAGTGCCGGCCACCGAAAGCCAGGGCCGCATCCACACGAGCGCCTGCACGGTGGCGGTGATGGCCGAGCCCGATGAAGCCGAAGAGGTGCCCCTGAACCCTTCCGAGCTGCGCATCGACACCTTCCGCGCCAGCGGTGCCGGTGGCCAGCACATCAACAAAACCGATTCGGCCGTGCGCATCACGCACATTCCCACGGGCCTGGTAGCCGAGTGCCAGGACGACCGTTCCCAACACCGCAACAAGGCGCGCGCCTTGCAGGTGCTGGCCGCCCGGCTGCGCGACCGGGAGCGCAACGAAAGGGCCGCGCGCGAGGCCGCCACGCGCAAGAGCCTGATCGGCAGCGGCGACCGCAGCGACCGCATCCGCACCTACAACTTCCCCCAGGGCCGGGTGACCGACCACCGCATCAACCTCACGCTGTACAAACTGGGCGCGGTCATGGACGGCGACCTCGATGACCTGGTGGGAGCGCTGCATGCCGCACAGGTGGCCGAGGAACTGCAGGCCCTGGAAGCCGGGCGTGGGGCCTGAAGCCGCCGTGACGGTGGATGACGCGCTGCGAAAGGCGCGCGACGGGGGTGTGCACCGACTGGACGCCCAACTGCTGTTGGGCGCGGTGCTGCAGCGGGACCGTGCCTGGTTGATTTCCCACGGTGAGCATGTGCTCACACACCAGGAAAGCACTGAACTCCAGGGGCTGATGCGGCAACGCTCGGAGGGAATGCCCTTGGCCTACCTGCTGGGGCACCGGGAGTTCCATGGCCTGCAGCTGCGGGTCACGCCCGACGTGCTCGACCCGCGGCCCGATACCGAGACACTGGTGGAGTGGGCCCTGTCCCTCATGATGCCCCTGCCTTCACCGCTGTCTTCACCCCTGTCTGCGCCCCTGCCGGCGCCACGGTGGGAACCCCCGGTGGTGCGCCCTTCAGCCGATGTGGCCTCGGCGCCTGGGGCATTCCATGGCGCCCGCGTCCTGGACCTGGGCACCGGCAGCGGGGCCATCGCCTTGGCGCTCAAGCACGCGTGCCCGGAGGCCGACATACACGCCACCGATGCCAGCGCGGCTGCCTTGGCCGTTGCGCGCGGCAACGCCACGGCACTGGGGCTGGCCGTGACCTTTCATGAAGGGTCCTGGTGGCACGCCGTGGGCAGTCTGCGCTTCGATGTGGTGGTGAGCAACCCTCCGTACATCCGCGAGGACGACCCGCACCTGGCGGCGCTGGTGCACGAGCCGCGCGCGGCCCTGGTGGCCGGCGAACAGGGCTTGGCCGACATCCGAGCGATCATCGATGGGGCGCAGAACCACCTGAGCCCCGGTGCCTGGCTGCTGTTTGAGCATGGTTTCGATCAGGGTCAGGCCGTGGCGGCGCTGCTGCGGGGTGCGGGCTTCATCGAAATCGACCACCGCCTGGACCTGGCTGGCCACACCCGGTGTACGGGCGGTCGGCTTCCACGATAATCGAGCTTGACTTGTTGTTCACACCGGACCATCAGCATGAGCGAAATCCACCAACGCATCGACCAGATCGTCAAGGGCCACCGTGTGGTGCTGTTCATGAAGGGCACCTCGCAGTTCCCGATGTGCGGCTTCTCGGGCCGCGCCATACAGCTGCTGAAGGCCTGCGGCGTACAGGACCTGGCCACGGTCAATGTGCTCGAAGACGAGGGCATTCGCCAGGGCATCAAGGACTATGCCAACTGGCCGACCATCCCGCAGCTCTACATCAATGGCGAGTTCGTCGGCGGCTCGGACATCATGATGGAGATGTACGAAAGCGGCGAACTGCAGCAGGCCCTGAGCCAGCCCAACTGAGCGGCGTGGCGGCCCCGGCATGGTGCCCGGGCCGCATACCCACCGCCTGAACAGACGAGCCGCCTTGCAGACCCATCCCACTCCCCGTCTGATCGTTGGGATCACCGGCGCCAGCGGCGCCGCCTACGGTGTGGGCCTGTTGCGCCGCGCGCGCGAACTGGGGGTGTATACCCACCTGGTGGCCACGCCCGCGGGCATCCTCAACGTTCACCACGAACTGGGGATGGACCGCAGCGCGCTGGAGGCCTTGGCCGGCGAGGCCCACAGCCCGGGTGACGTTGGGGCCAGCATCGCCAGCGGGTCCTACCCGGTGGATGCGATGGTCGTGGCACCTTGCTCGATGAAGACCCTGGCCGCCGTGGCCCATGGGCTGAGCGACAACCTGCTCACCCGCGCAGCGGACGTCACCCTGAAGGAACGCCGCCGCTTGATCCTGATGGTGCGAGAAACGCCCTTCAACCTGGCGCATCTGCGCAACATGACCGCCGTCACCGAGATGGGCGGCATTGTCTTCCCGCCACTGCCGGCCTTCTACCACCGGCCCACCAGCGTGCAGCAGATCATCGACGATGGGGTGGAGCGGGTGCTGTCGCTGCTGGGCATCGGCCGGGCGCAGCCCCAGGCCTGGGCGGGTCTCTAGAAGCCCACTGGCGTTTCAAAGCCGCCAACGTTGGCGCGCCGCCAGCACCGCCTGGGGATAAGAGGCCAGGCCGCGGGTGCCGTTGTAACGCCCCAGGGCCATGAACAGATCACCCTGTTCGACGTTCAAGTAGTGGCGCAAGATCACGCAACCGAAGCGAAGATTGGTCTGCAGGTGGAACAGCCGTGCCGGCTCGCCGTCGCCGATGCTGCGCGCCCAAAAGGGCATGACCTGCATATAGCCTCGCGCACCGGCAGCGCTGATGGCGTACTTGCGAAATCCGCTCTCGACCTCGATCAAGCCCAGTACCAGCGCCGGCTCCAGTCCCGCGCGAGTGGCCTCGTACCACAGCGTGTGGATGAAGTCCTCTCGGGTATGGGCCTCGGCCATCCAAGGCTTGAGCACGGCCCCGACAGCGGCTGCCCACCGCAGGAAGGCCTGCCGAGCCTCGTCGGAGGGGAAAGGGGGCAGGCCCGGCGGCGCGCGTTCGGCCACCGCCGCGCTCAGAGCGGTGCGTACCGAGTCGCTGAGGTCTTCCTCACGTTGTGCGCCGGCCCAGGCCTGCGGGGTGAAGGTGGGCGCCACCCAGGGCTGAAGCGCGGTGGCCGCCGCAGCCAAGCAGGTGCGCCGTGTCCAGCGGAGTTGGGTCAGCGGGTCAGCGTCCTTCTTCGGCCCCACCCGAAGTGTTCGCCAGAAAAATGACACTGACCCCATTTTTCAGCGGCGGCGCAGCACCTCGGCGAGGATGTCGGTGGCCGCGGCGGTTTGCGCGGCGCTGTCGCGGCGGCCTTGGATTTCGACGGTGCCGGCCTTGAGGCCGCGGTCGGAGAAGACCACCCGCAGGGGCACGCCGATGAGTTCCCAGTCGGCGAACATGGCGCCGGGGCGCTCGCCGCGGTCGTCCAGGAGCGCATCCACGCCCTGTGCCTGCAGTTGGTCGTAAAGGGCTTCGGCAGCCGCCTTCACGTCGGGGCTTCGGTCCATGCCAATGGGGCAGATCACCACCTCGAAGGGCGCGATGGAGGCCGGCCAAATGATGCCGCGCTCATCGTGCCCCTGCTCGATGGCTGCACCCAGGATGCGCGTGACGCCAATGCCGTAGCAGCCCATCTCGAAGAACTGCGGCTTGCCGGTTTCGTCCAGGAAGGTGGCGTTCATCGCCTTGCTGTACTTGGTGCCCAGGTAGAACACGTGGCCGACCTCGATACCGCGCTGGATGGCCAGAACCCCCTTGCCGTCGGGCGAAGGGTCACCCTCGACCACATTGCGGATGTCGGCCACCACATCGGGCTCGGGCAAGTCGCGGCCCCAGTTCACACCGGTGTAGTGGAAGTCGACTTCGTTGGCGCCGCACACGAAATCGGCCATGCGCGCCACGGTGCGGTCGGCCACGATCTTCACCGGCTTCCTGAGGTTCAACGGCCCCAGGTAGCCAGGCTTGCAGCCGAAGTGGTCTTCGATTTCGGCCACGGTGGCAAAGCGGAAGCCGCCCTTGAGGCCCTCGACCTTGCCGGCCTTCACCTCATTGAGGTCGTGGTCGCCACGCACCAAGAGCAACCACACCGTGCTCTTCTTGACGGCACCGTCTTCGGTGATGTCGTCGGTGGCCAGCACGAGACTCTTGACCGTCTGCTGCAGGGGCAGGCCCAACAGTTGAGCCACATCGGCGCAGGTGCTCTTGCCCGGTGTGGGCGTCTTGGCCATGGCCTGCGAGGCCGCGCCGCGCGCGGGCAGCAGCGCCACGGCTTCGGCCAGCTCGATGTTGGCGGCGAATTCGCTCGTGGGGCAATAGACGATGGCGTCCTCGCCGGTGTCGGCGATCACCTGGAATTCGTGCGACAGGTCACCGCCGATGGCCCCGGTGTCGGCCGCCACGGCGCGGTACTGCAG
>JBEAWD010000143.1:0-3095 GCA_041160585.1 Pseudomonadota bacterium
TCCACGGCCTCGTCGACCTCCATGTTGAGCACGTCGCCGATGCTCTTGCCGCGCCAGGTGACGGCCAAGGTCTCGGGGTTGAAGCGCTGGCCGTGGCACTGGTCGCACGGCACCTTCACATCGGGAAGGAAGCTCATCTCGATGGTGCGCATGCCCTGGCCTTCGCAGGCGGGGCACCTTCCTTGCCCGGTGTTGAAGCTGAAGCGGTTGGCCGCGTAGCCGCGGGCCTTGGCCTCCAGGGTTTCGGTAAAGAGCTTTCGGATGGCGTCCCAGAAACCGATGTAGGTGGCAGGGCACGAGCGCGGGGTCTTGCCGATGGGGGTCTGGTCGACCTCGAGCACGCGGTCCACTGCACCCCATCCTTCGATGCTGCTGCAGCCCTGCCACAGCGGGTCGCCCTTGCCCTTCTGGGCCATGGCGGCCTGCACATTGGCCAGCAGCACGTCGCGCGCCAAGGTGCTCTTGCCACTGCCGCTGACGCCGGTGACGGCAACCAAACGGTGCAGGGGCACGCGCACGGTCAGGTGTTGCAGGTTGTGCAGCCGGGCACCCTTGAGTTCGAGTGAAGGCTGCGCGGCCGACACCTCGCGGCGCGGGTGCAGCGGGTGTTTCAAGGGGTGGGCCAGCAGCCGGCCGGTGACGGACTCAGGGATGGCCGACAGGTCTTCGGCCCGGCCCTGCGCGATCACGCGGCCACCGCGCTTGCCCGCGCTGGGGCCGATGTCGATGAGGTGGTCGGCACGGCGGATGGTGTCCTCGTCATGCTCCACCACCACCAGCGTATTGCCCTTGTCGCCCAGGCGCGCCAGGGCCTTGAGCAGGATCTGGTTGTCGCGCGGGTGCAGACCGATGGTGGGTTCGTCCAGCACGTAGCACACGCCCTGCAGGTTGCTGCCCAGTTGTGCGGCCAGCCGAATGCGCTGCGCCTCGCCGCCCGAGAGCGTGGGCGCCGCGCGGTCCAGGGTCAGGTAGCCCAGGCCCACTTCTTCCAGGAAGGTCAGGCGGCTGTGGATCTCGGTGATCACGTCGCGCGCGATGTCGGCTTCCCGGCCCTGCAGGTTCAAGGCTTCGACCCATTGCCGGGCCTGACCGACCGACCACTGCGCCACCTCGGTAATGGGCTCATCCTGGAACGTCACCGAGCGTGCGGTGGCGCTCAGGCGCGTTCCGCGGCAATCGGGGCAGGCCTCGTCGACCAGGCCTTCCACCTCGGCTTCCTCGGACGGGAAGTTCTGCTCGCGGCCTCGGTTGTCCTCGTCGCGCACGGAATCGTCGAAGGCCTTGCGCTGTTCGCGGGTGAGTTTGAGGCCCGTTCCCACACAGGTGCCGCACCAACCGTGCTTGCTGTTGTAGCTGAACAGGCGCGGGTCGAGTTCGGCATAGCTGGTGCCGCAGCTGGGGCAGGCCCGCTTGGTGCTGAACACGGTGACGCGGCCGATGCTGGCCGTGCTCTGGCCGTCGGCCATGGCCTCCTGCAGGCCGCTGAGCGGGTGCAGCAGGTGCATCACACCCTTGCCGATGTCCAGGGTCTTGCTGAGCAACACGCGCAACTCGGCCTCGTTCGCAGGGTCGATCACCAGGTCGCCCACCGGCAGTTCCAGGGTGTGCTCCTTGAAGCGGTCCAGGCGGGGCCAGGGGTCGACGCTCAGGAATTCGCCATCGACGCGAAGGTGGCTGTGGCCGCGGGCCTTGGCCCACTTGGCGAGGTCCGTGTACACGCCCTTGCGGTTGACCACCAGCGGCGCCAGCAGGCCCACATGCTGGCCGCGGTAGTCGCGCAGCAGTTGGGCGGCGATGCTCTCGGTGCTTTGCGGCTTCACGGGTGCGCCATCGTGCACGCAGTGCTGCAGGCCCAGCTTCACCCACAGCAAGCGCAGAAAGTGCCAGACCTCGGTGGTGGTGGCCACGGTGCTCTTGCGGCCGCCGCGCGATAAGCGCTGCTCAATGGCCACGGTCGGCGGAATCCCGTAGACCGCATCGACCTCGGGCCTGCCGGCGGGCTGAACGATGCTGCGCGCATAGGCGTTGAGGCTTTCCAGATAGCGACGCTGGCCTTCGTTGAAGAGGATGTCGAAGGCAAGCGTGGACTTGCCCGAGCCGCTGACGCCGGTGATGACGTTGAAGCGGCCGCGTGGGATGTCGACCGACAAGCCCTTGAGGTTGTGCTCGCGCGCGTTGACGATGCGGATGGCTTCGCTGAGGTGGCGGCCTGCCGTTTCTTCCGCTTCTTCCGACTCATTTGTTCGCGAAAAAAATGACTCTGACCCCATTTTTTGATCGCGGACTTCCACGACGGTGCCCAGCGCCTGGGCGTATTCGCGCAGGGCCGCAGCGGTGTGGGAGCTGGGGTGTTGAGCGACGTCGGCGGGGCTGCCTTGGCAGACGAGTTCACCGCCTTCTTCGCCGCCTTCGGGGCCAAGGTCGATGAGCCAGTCGCTGGCGCGGATGACGTCAAGGTTGTGTTCGATGAGGATGATGGAGTGGCCGGCCTCGAGCAGCTTGCGCAGGGCGCGCATGAGCTTGGCGATGTCGTCGAAGTGCAGGCCGGTGGTGGGCTCGTCGAAGAGGAAGAGCGTGCCCTTCTTGGCCACGCGCTGAGCGGGCGACGAGGCCGCCTCGGCCAGGAAGCCGGCGAGCTTCAGGCGCTGGGCCTCGCCGCCGGAGAGCGTGGGCACAGGCTGGCCCAGTCGCATGTAGTCCAGACCCACGTCCACGATGGGCTGCAGCTTGGCCACCACCTCGCGGTCTTGACGGAACAGCTCGACAGCCTCGGCCACGGTGAGTTCGAGCACATCGGCCACGCTGAGTTCGCGCGGGCCGCGCAGGATCTTCACCTCCAGGATTTCCGAGCGGAAACGCCGGCCATCGCAATCCTGGCAGCGCAGGTAGACGTCCGACAAGAACTGCATCTCCACATGCTCGAAGCCAGAACCGCCGCAGCTGGGGCAGCGGCCGTCTCCGGCATTGAAGCTGAACATGCCGGCGGTGTAGCTGCGCTCGCGCGCCGTGGGCGCATCGGCAAAGATCTTTCGGATCTCGTCGAAGGCCCCCACATAGCTGGCCGGGTTGGAGCGGGCCGTCTTGCCGATGGGGCT
>JBEAWD010000197.1:0-2782 GCA_041160585.1 Pseudomonadota bacterium
TGGTGCAGGCGCTCTCGGAAGCACCGCCGCCTTCACCGGTGCTGCAGGCCTACGGGGGCACCAAGCGCATTGAAGCCGTGGACGTGGCTGGGCTGCAAATGCCGGTGGATGAGGCCCTGCAGGCCCTCGTGCCGTATCGAGGCGGCGCCAGGCCGGTACCGGTGGTGTCTGCAGCCGATGTGTCGCGCGGGCGCCTGCCGCCGGGCAGTCTGAATGGGCGCATCGTGCTGGTCGGTTCATCGGCTTCAGGCTTGGCCGATCTGGTCACCACACCCTTGCATACCAGTCTGCCGGGCGTGCAGGTGCATGCCGAACTGATTGCGGGGCTGCTGGATGGCAGGGTGCCGCGCCAACCGGCCTATGCCCGTGCCGCCGAAGCGGCACTGGTTCTGTTGATCGGGTTGCCCTTGGCATGGTGGGGCGGGCGCTGGCGACCCTTGAGCCTGGTGGGTGCTGCGCTCGGTTTGGCCGGCGTGGTGGTGGTGGGCAATGGGCTGCTGTTGCAACACCACAGCCTACTGCTGCCGCTGGCCACGCCGCTGTTGGCGATGGTGCTGACCACGGCGCTGCACGCGGGCTGGGGCTACGCAGTGGAATCCCGCTCAAGGCGGCAGATGGCCACACTGTTCGCCAGCTATGTGCCCCCGGAGATCGTGCAGCGCATGGCCGAGAACCCGGCCGCCTACGACATGAAGCCGGTGGAACGTGAGCTCAGCGTGCTGTTTGCCGATGTTCGCGGCTTCACCACGATCTCAGAAAGCCTCAGCCCCCAAGAACTGGCCGACTGGATCAACGAGTACCTGACCGCCATGAGCCTCGTGATCCGCGAAGGCCACCAAGGCACCCTGGACAAGTACATCGGCGACGCGGTGATGGCCTTCTGGGGAGCCCCGACGGAAGAAGTCGCCCATGCCCAGAAGGCCGTCGCGGCCGCCCTGGCCATGCAAAGGCGGGCGCGTGAATTGAGCACGGCCTTCGTCTCCAAGGGCTGGCCCGCCTTGGCCATCGGCGTGGGCGTGAACAGCGGACCGATGCGTGTGGGCGACATGGGCTCACAGATCCGTCGCGCCTACACGGTCATGGGCGATGCGGTGAACCTGGGCTCCAGACTTGAGGGCCTTACGCGCACCTACGGCGTGAACGTGCTAATCGGGCAGGACACGCGGACACGGCTGGCCGATTGGGTCTGTCGCGAGGTGGACCGGGTGCGCGTGAAGGGCAAGCATGAGCCGGTGGCCATCTATGAGCCTATCGGACCGCGCGGGGAGGTGAGTGCGCAGATTCAGGCGCAGGTGGATCGCTGGGACGAGATGCTCACCTTGCTGCGCCAAGGGCAGTGGTCAGATGCAAGGCAGGTCCTTCAAGACCTGGAGCGCGACGACCCTGGCCGCACGCTGTACCGACTCTATGGCCAACGCCTAGACCGCCTGGAGGCGGATCCCCCCGCCCCAGACTGGGATGGCGTGACCACGTTCGACACGAAGTAAACCCACCGACCGCACACCATGGCCCTCAAGTCCACCATCTACAAGGCCAACCTGGCCATTGCCGACATTGACCACGGCTACTACGCCGATCACGCCCTGACACTGGCACGTCACCCCAGTGAAACCGACGAGCGCATGATGATTCGCTTGCTCGCGCTGGCCCTGAATGCGCATGAACTGCAGGACACCTGCGCAGGTGATGGGACGCTGGCCTTCGGTGCGGGACTCTCCGACCCCGATGACCCGGACTTGTGGCTCAAGGACTTCACGGGTGCGACACGCCTGTGGGTGGAGGTGGGACAACCGGAAGATCGCCCACTCCTCAAGGCCTGCCAGAAGGCCGATGCGGTCAAGGTGTACGCCTTCCACCATGCGGCCGAAGTGTGGTGGAAAGGCATCGAGACCAAATTGACGCGCTTGGACAAGCTTCAGGTGTTCCGCGTGCCCACGGATGCCTCGCAGCAGTTGGCCGACATGGCCGAGCGCAGCATGCAGCTGCAGGCGACCGTGCAGGATGGGGCGGTGACCATCAGTGGTGAAGCTGGCAGCGTGGTGATCGAGCCGGCGCGCTGGATGTAGCTGGGCGCTTGCCGGAAGTGGCGCCCGACCAACGGGTGGGGGGTGCGAGGGGCACCATCCACCGGATGCCCTTGCGCGAAACGCCGATTTAGGCCGGGACGACCTTGACCACGGCGCTCACGCCTGGGGTGCCCTGAATGCCGGTCGTGTCGATGACCGCATGCCAGTGCCCTGGTGAAGGAATGGTCAAACGAACCGGTGACTGGCGAACGACGCCACCCGTGTAGATGTGCTTGACCCCACTTTTGAAGTTCGTGAAGTTAGGGGTGTCCATCAACCTCACATTGGCCACCGCTGTGAGGCTCACCTGCACCACTTCACCGGCTTGGCGCGGCCCGAGGTCTGTGTAGAGGAATTTCATTTGGCCTCCGAGGCTTAGGGCCGGAAGAGATGTGGGCGGTTTCGGGTCATGTACTAGCGAACCTAAATGTTAATCGGTTAACTGAAGATGCTACTGATTCAGGCTGCGACGCGGACTTCGTCCCTCGGGGTCAGTCCTTACCCTTGTCCTTGTCCTTCTTCTTTTCCTTCTCCTTGTCTTCTCTTTCCTTGTCGTCCTTTTCCTTCTTGTCCTTGTCGTCCTTTTCCTTCTTGTCCTTGTCGTCCTTCTCCTTCTTGTCCTTGTCGTCCTTCTCCTTCTTGTCCTTGTCGTCCTTCTCCTTCTTGTCCTTGTCGTCCTTCTCCTTCTTGTCCTTGTCGTCCTTGTCCTTCTTGTC
>JBEAWD010000226.1:0-3501 GCA_041160585.1 Pseudomonadota bacterium
ACCGATCCCACACACCTGCCCAAGGCCCTGGCCTCGGTACGGGACTGGATTGCTGAGCGGGTGTAGAACTTGGACCTCCAAGGCAAACACATCGTTCTGGGCCTGACCGGCGGGGTGGCAGCCTACAAGGGGGCCGAGCTCGCGCGCGAACTGGTCAAGGCCGGCGCCACCGTTCAGGCGGTGATGACCGCCTCGGCCCAGCAGTTCGTCACCCCGCTGCTGCTGCAGTCGCTTACTGGCCGTCCGGTGGCCACCACGCAATGGGACACCACGCAGCCCAATGCGATGGCGCACATCAATTTGAGCCGTGAGGCCGATGCCATTCTGGTGGCACCCGCGACGGCCGACTTCATCGCCCGTTTGGCACAGGGGCGGTGCGACGAGCTGCTGTCCTTGCTGTGCGTGGCACGACCCGCCCAGCGGTGCAGCCTGCTCATCGCCCCGGCCATGAACCGGGAGATGTGGGCCCACCCGGCCACACAACGCAATGTGCAGCAGGTACAGCAGGACGGTGCGGTGCTGCTGGGCCCCGCGGCCGGATCACAGGCCTGTGGCGACATCGGCGATGGCCGCATGTGGGAACCCGCAGAGATCCGCGATGCGCTCATCGCGCACTTTCAACCCAAGGTACTGCAGGGCCGCACCGTGCTGATCACGGCTGGCCCTACCTTTGAAGCCCTGGATCCGGTGCGTGGCCTGACCAACCGGTCCAGCGGCAAGATGGGCTTTGCACTGGCGCGTGCGGCTGCCGAAGCTGGTGCACAGGTGACCCTGGTGGCGGGGCCCGTGCACTTGGCCACGCCCGCGGGTGTTCGCCGCATCGACGTGGAATCGGCGCGTGAACTGCACGCGGCGGTCTTGCCCCTGGCCGAGCGGCACGAGGTCTTCATCGCCACGGCCGCGGTGGCCGATTGGCGACCGGTGAGCGTGGCCGATGCCAAGATCAAGAAGGCGGCCGGTCAAGTCACGCCCACCTTTTTGCTGACCGAGAACCCCGATGTGCTGGCGGCCGTGGCGGCCTTGCCCCACCCACCGTATTGCGTAGGCTTTGCCGCCGAGACCCACGACATTGAGCGCCACGCCCGCGACAAGCTGCAGCGCAAGAAGCTGCAGTTGGTGGTGGCCAACCACGGCCCTTCCACCTTCGGGCGTGATGAGAACCAATTGCTGCTTGTCGATGCGCAAGGCGCTCGACACCTGCCGGCGGCCGACAAGCTCAGCCTGGCCAGGCAACTGGTGGCTGAGCTATCACACAGGCTCCAGACACACTGACCATGACCCACGCCACGATCGCCCTGAAGATCCTTGACGACCGCCTTCGGGGCAGCGCCTCGCAGCCCCCAGTGCTGCCGGCCTATGCCACGCCAGGCAGTGCGGGGTTGGACCTGCGAGCCTGCGTGACGCAGCCCTTGGTGCTGCAGCCCGGGCAGTGCGAACTGATCCCCACGGGCATTGCCATCCACATCGGGGATCCGAATCTGGCTGCGGTGATCCTTCCACGCTCGGGCCTGGGCCATAAGCACGGCATTGTGTTGGGCAATCTGGTGGGCCTGATTGACAGCGATTACCAGGGGCCACTGATGGTGAGTTGCTGGAACCGCGGCACGCAAGCCTTCAGCATCGAGCCCATGGAACGCCTGGCGCAGTTGGTCATCGTGCCGGTGGTGCAGGCACGGTTCGAGGTCGTGGATTCATTTGAGGCCAGCGACCGCGGCGTTGGTGGCTTCGGCTCAACCGGGAAAGGCTGAACGCGCCGGACCGATGCCGGCCCTGGTCGCCACCCTGGCGGCAAGGGCTTCAATGCAGCGTGTGCGAACCGTGGTCCTGCTCGTCTTCTGAACCGCCACCCACGCTCAACAGCGGCGTGCCCACACTGCCGGCCTGCACCTCGGCCTCGGTGGCTTCGCGGACGTCCCGTACCTTTAGGGCCAAGCGCAGCGCCATGCCCGCCAGGGGATGATTCCCGTCGAGCACCACGTGCTGGGGGTAGACCTCGGTGACGGTGTAGATCGCCTGTGTGGGCATGTCGGGCGTGGCGGCGCCTGGCGGCAGCCCCTCAAACTGCATACCGGGGCCCACATCCTCAGGGAACAGGGAGCGGCTTTCGAAGCACACCAGGCCAGAGTCGTAGTCGCCAAAGGCGTGTTCGGGCTCGAGATGGATCTGTGCTTCGAAGCCGATGGTCTGCCCCATCAGGGCCTCTTCCACCTTGGGCAGCAGGTCCTGGCCACCGACCAGAAACTCCAGGGGCTCGGCCAGTTCGTCGATGGGCTTGCCCTGGGCATCCGAAAGTGTCCAGGTCAGCGTGACCACACAGGGCTTGGAAATGTCCATGGGGGGAATCATGGCACAGTGATGGCTTCCCATCTGAAGGCACTGCGCCGTGGCCCTTTCATCCTCCACCCCCGTCGACCCCCTTCACACCGCCCGTACCCTGTTGGGCGGTCTGTCGCCGGCGCTGTTCATGCGGCGGCATTGGCAGCGCAAGCCTTTGCTGGTTCGGCAGGCTTGGCCGGGTGTTCAGGCGCCCGCCGACCGTCGGCAACTCTTTGACCTCGTCGAGCGCGACGAGGTGGAGTCGCGCTGCATCGAGCAGCGCGGCAACCAATGGCGTTTGCGCCACGGCCCGATGGGTCGGCGCAGCCTTCCTCCACGCCAGCGTCCGGGTTGGACCTTGTTGGTGCAGGGGTTGGATCTGCACCTGGACGCCGCGCATGAAATGCTGCGCGCTTTCGATTTCATTCCACAGGCTCGGGTCGACGACCTCATGCTGTCTTACGCCAGTGACGGGGGTGGCGTGGGGCCACACGTGGATTCCTATGACGTGTTCCTGCTGCAGGTTCAGGGCCGCCGACGTTGGCGGATCGCTCCGCCCGGTGACGACTCCATGGTGCCGGGCCTTCCCCTTCGGATACTGGCCAAATTCGACGCGCAGTCGGAGTGGGTGCTGGAGCCAGGCGACATGCTCTACCTTCCGCCGGGTTGGGGGCATGACGGTGTCGCACAGGGTGGCGATTGCATGACGGCCTCGATCGGGTTTCGTGCGCCGCGGGCAGGGGAGCTCGCGGGTGCACTGCTGCAGCGCATGGCTGATGAATTCACCGAGGCCGCCCACACCGATGAAGGTGGCCCATGGGTCAAGCGGCACGCCGATCGCGGGCTGGCCGCTACCGCCCGCACGGGCGCCGTGCCACAAGGGCTCGAGGGCTTTGCACGCGCCTGCATCGCCCGCGCGGCCCGGGACGAGACCGCCATGGCCCGCGCGCTGGGCGTTTGGCTCACCGAGCCCAAGCCCAAGGTGTGGTTCGAGGCCGATCCTTCCGCGTCCTGGCAGGACCAGGGCATCGTGCTGGACCGGCGCACCCGGATGGCCTATGACGAGCGACACCTCTTCATCAACGGTGAGGCTTTCCATGTGGGCGGGCTCGATTCCCGGCTACTGCGCCGACTGGCCGACCAGCGCCGGCTTGACGCAAAGGCGGTGTGCGGCCTGAGCCAGGA
>JBEAWD010000231.1:0-3014 GCA_041160585.1 Pseudomonadota bacterium
GCCGATCAGATCCTTGACGCGGCCGCGCGGTTGATCATCGAAGAGGGGTTGACTGAACTCTCGATGGAGCGACTCGGACGGGCCGCTGGCGTCAGCAAGGCCCTGATCTACAACTACTTCCCCAACCGAACCGATTTGCTGCGCGCACTCCTGGAGCGGGAAATGGATGTTCTTCGGGAGCGGCAGATCGAGCAGATCCGACAGGCCGAAGACTTCCGAGACCTGGTCTACCGCACCACCCGAACCTACGTGGCGCAGGTGAAGGAGCGCGGGGCCCTGGTGCAGCGCTTGTGGGCTGAACCCGCGGTTTCCCGAACAGTGGCCGAGAAAAGCCAGTTGGAGAGGCAACAGGCGATGCGCTACATGGCCAAGCAGGTCACCCTCACCTATGGTCTGCCCAAGGCCGTGGCCCTCTCGGCCGTGGACATGCAGATGGCGCTGACTGAAGCGGCGGCGCAGCACCGCTCGGGCGAGATGGATGTGGACCTGACCACCGACATCTGCGTGACCTTGCTCCTGGGTGGGCTTGACGGCTTGGCCAAGAATCAAGCCAAGGCGGCGGGCAAGCGATCGGCCGCACGCAAGTCCCGCTGACCGAGAGTCCTTCATCGCCCGCTGCGATCTCAATAGTTGGCGGTCTTGATGGCACCGCCATCGATGCGCAGGTTGGCCCCCGTGATGTAGGCCGCGGCCGGGCTCGAGAGGAAGACGACCGCCTTGGCCACTTCATCCGGTGTTCCAAGTCGCCCCAAGGCAGAGAACTTGGCCGCCATTTCAAACAGAGCAGGTTTCTTCACGCGATTGAGGTCCCACTCGCCGCCCTCGAAGAAGATGGGGCCGGGCGACACGGTGTTCACGCGCAGACCCCAGGATCCATGGCGGGCTGCGAGTTGACCGGCATAGTTCACCAAGGCCGCCTTCATCGGACCGTAGGCCTCCTCCTTGGGAGGCAGTTGCGTCATCACCGATGCGATGGAGGCGATGAACAACAGGCTGGGTGAGGGCGATGTCTTCAGCATGGGCAGCGCCAACTGCGACAGGCGCACATGGTGCAAGAGGTCGGTTTCCAGCGCATCCCGCCACATCGGCTCGCCCACCTGCGTGGGTCGAGTCGACACATTGCTGATCACGATGTCCAGCCCCCCCAGCTCGGCGGCGGCCGATCCAAACCACGCGGCAAAGCCTGCGCCATCGGTCACATCAACAGCCTGTCCGCAGGCCTGCACGCCATGCCCACGCGCAGCATTCAGCGCCTCCTGGACGCCCGATTCATTGCGAGCGCACAGCGCGATGTGTACACCCTCAGAGGCCAAGGTTTCCACGATGGCACGGCCAATGCCACGGCTTCCCCCCGTCACCAGTGCCCGCTTTCCCTTGAGTCCCAGATCCATCACGCATTGCTCCTGTTCATGCAGCCTTGAGGCCACCATCCACTGGAATGGCGGTCCCCGTAATGAAGGACGAGGCCTGACTGGAGAGGTACATCACCAGTGAGGCCACCTCCTGCGGTTCGGCATATCGACCCATGGGGTTCATCCGGGTCATGCCCCTGCGAACCGCTTCCGGATCGTGGGGTGACTGGCTACGCTCCATGGCAAACATCATTTCCGTGCTCGTGGGCGCCGGGCACACCGCGTTGACGCGGATACGCCTTGGGGCCAGCTCGGCGGCGGCCAGCCTCGTCATCCCCACCACGGCATGCTTGCTGGCGGTGTAGGCCACGGTGTAGCGACCACCGCCGATGCCCGAGACCGACGCCATGTTGATGATGGCCCCACCGTGTTCCCCCATGGCGCGGGCACCGTACTTGAGGCCGAGGAAGACCCCACGTGCGTTGACCCGCATCACTTCATCGAACTCGGCGTCTTCGCACTCCACCAGTGCCCCGATCGGGCCCGAAATGCCAGCGTTGTTCACGAGGATGTCCAGCCGCCCCCATCGTTGGTGCACCTCGTCGAGGATCCGCTGCCAGTCCTGTGCCTGGCCGACATCGCCCTCGAAGGTCAGCCGAGATTCCAGGGGAACGCCCTGGACATCCCGCCAATCCGTCCCGGGCAGGTCCCAAGCGGCCACCTTCACGCCCGCCTGGGCCATCTGTCTGACGATGGCCAAGCCGATGCCGCGGGCCGCACCGGTGACGATGGCCACACGATCGCGCAGATCCGGAAAGTCGAAGGGAATGGTGTGATCGAGTTGCATCATGCCGCGGAGCTCAGAGCCTCTCGGGCTCGTGTGAATCGTTGAACCACGTGGGGATCAGACAGCGCCCCCACGCTCGCCCAGCCAGTGCCGGACTCCTCAGTCTGAATCAGGCGCAAGGGGTTTCCGTCAGGGTCCAGCCCATCCAGAACATCCGGTGCCGCCGGACCTTCCGGGCACCATGTTCCGCCGCAGGCCAACAGGTGAGCCGCCGCGGCGCCCAGGTCACGCACCTCGAAGGCCAGCGCTCGATAACCACAACCGTCTGGATCCCGTCGCCCGGTCTGTTCGGTCGAAGCGGGTCGGTGGTACTGCATCAACTCGATCTGGACGTTGCCGGCGTCCAGCCATGCGGCCCTGAGCTCCACCGCATCCAGCGCGGCGATCTGATCCAGGCGCTTGTCGTCTCGCAGGCGTGGGCTTCGGATGGCTTCGGTCTCCAGAAGGCGACTGTAGAAATCGCTGAGCCGGCGCAGGTCGTGGGTGATCACGTTGACATGGGCCACCCAGGGCTTGGCCTCGGGCCAAACGGGCGGGACGCACTCGATCTCCATGACATTGCACTCGATGTCGCGCGCGTAGCAATACAGGAAGCCCGTGCCGAGGTCGATCGGCGGGCAGTGGAAGGTGGCCCCGGCTCGTCCGAAACCATCCACGATCCGGTGGATGTCCGGCGTCTGCAGGCACAGGTGCGCCAGCCCCGATTCGCTCACCGGGCGATGCACAGGGGCTTGCGTGGAGGACCGCACCACCAGGTACAGGTTGGGAGCGGCCAGCACCGGTGATCCCACTTGTTCCACCCACGCCGATGTCAC
>JBEAWD010000286.1:0-30663 GCA_041160585.1 Pseudomonadota bacterium
CTCAACTTCTGTAAAGCACAATAATGCATTTTCTCAGGGTTCGCGCCGAATCCCCGGCACGGGCTTGGCCGCGCGTTCCCATTCCTGGTCGAACCAGGGGTCGCCACCCAAGGCCGAGCGCAACATGGGCAAGGCGTCCAACCCCCAGAACAGGCGGCCGCGCCACTCCAGCGTGGGCACGCCGAAGATGCCCTTTTCCAAGGCCTCATCGGTGAGGGATTTCAGACGCGCCTTCACAGCCTCCAGCGAGGGAACCGAAGGCCCTGTCGACCCAAGTGCGTCCACCGCGGCGGCGGCCGCACCCGTGCCCCACTCGCGACCCAGGCCCAATGCATCCTGCAGGGCCAGCAAACGTGGGGCGTCCAGCGGATCCCCCCCGCCCTGCCACACATGTCGAAAGACGGCCTCCACCTGATGCCGGTTGGGCAGCCCCATCGGCCCCGCAGCGGCCAACAACAGGCGCAGCAGCGGCAAGGGGTTGAAGGGGTGCTGAGACGGCAGGTCCACCCGGATGCCCAGCGTGTGGGCGTGCCACGCGACCTGGCGAAAGGTCCAGGCACGCTTGGGTTCGATCTCGGCCGGCCCCTTGTGCTGATGGTGCTTGAGCAGCGCACCGAAGAGCACGGGCTTGTAGTCGATCACGACCGAGTGGCCTTCCAGCGCCTGCGGCAGGTGCTCGAAGGCCAGGTGGGCGTAGGGCGAAATGGGGTCGAACCAAAAGCTCAGGTGCTGCATCAGCGCGGGCCCAGGAAGCGGGAACCCAAGGCCTGGCGCCTGGCCGGCAACAGGGCCCACAGCTGGCGTTTGCCTTCATCATCCAAGCCCGCCCAGGCCGCGATCTCGGGCAAGGTGCGGGCGCAGCCCTGACACCAACCGGTGGCGGGGTCGATGCGGCACACGCTGTTGCAGGGGCTGGGTACGCCAGGTGCCGCGGCCGCGCGGGGTGCAAAGGCGCTCATGCCGTGGCCCTCTCACGCTTGCTCAGCAGCGCCCGCCCGGTGCGCGAACCCACGGGACGTCCCAAGGCGGCCGAAATGCCCACGGCTGCATCCACCAGGGCTTCGATGTCGATGCCCGTCTCGATGCCCAGGCCGTTGAGCATGAACACCACGTCCTCGGTGGCCACATTGCCTGTGGCGCCCTTGGCATAAGGGCATCCACCCAGCCCCCCGACACTGCCGTCGAAGGTGGCCACGCCCAGCTCCAGGCTGGCGTAGATGTTGGCCAGGGCCTGGCCGTAGGTGTCGTGGAAATGGCCGCTCACCTCGTGCAATGGGAAATGGCGCAGCACGCGCTCGAAGGCGGCCTGCGTCTTGCGCGGCGTGCCCACGCCGATGGTGTCGCCCACATAGCAATGGTCCACGCCGATCTGCTGAAGCAGGGCGGCCACGCGGTCGACTTCGTCGGCACGGACCTCGCCCTGATAGGGGCAGCCCAGCGCGCAGGAAATCGCACCGCGCACCTTCAGGCCGGCGGCCTTGGCGCCCGCGACCACGGGGGCGAACCGCGCGATGCTCTCTTCGATGCTGCAGTTCAGGTTGCGCTGGCTGAAGGCCTCGGTGGCCGCAGCAAACACCACCACCTCGTCGGGCCGGGTCGGCAGCGCGGCTTCCAGTCCCTTGGTGTTGGGCACCAACACACCGTAGCGCACACCGGGCTTTCGATGGATGCCGGCCATGACTTCTGCGTTGTCGGCCATCTGCGGCACCCACTTGGGACTCACGAAACTGGTGACTTCAATTTCGCGCAGCCCCGCGGCCTGCAAGCGGTGTACGAGCTCAATCTTGTGGGCCGCGGCCACGGGCTGCTTCTCGTTCTGCAGGCCGTCGCGCGGGCCAACGTCCACCAGGGTGACGTGGCTGGGCAGGGAACTCATGGGGCCAACTCCTGTTCTGGCGGGATTGTCCTGCAGTGTGGCCATCCCTGCACGGCCCTGCAGACAAGGCTGCGCCAGGGGTTCATCCCTCAATAGCCTCTTGCGCGGTCCACCAAGCCATTGATCTGGGCCCAGGGCGTGCCTGCGGCAGCTTGTGCGATCTTGCCCACGATCTGGCCCACCGCCCGGCTGCTCAGGGTGCGTGCCGAGGTGTGGGGTGTGAGGCGGATCGCGGGATGAGCCCAAAACGCATGCTCGCGCGGCAGCGGTTCCTGACGGAACACGTCCAACGTGGCACCTTCCAATTGACCCTCATCGATCAAGGCCAACAGGTCTTCATCGACCACATGCGCGCCACGCGCCACATTGATGACATGGGCGCCGCGCGGCAACTGCGCGAGGGTCTTACGGTTCAGGATGCTGTCGGTTTGTGGGGTGAGGGGCAAGAGGCACACCAGGCTGTGGCTTTGCGCCAGGAAGGCAGGCAAGCCCCGCGGCCCGACATGGCTGAACACGCCCGGGGGCATGTCGGCCGGGGGGGTGCGCGTCCAGGCGTGCACGGTGTAGTCGAACGCCCGCAGGGCCTGCACCACGCAACGGCCCAACACGCCCATGCCCATCACACCCACGGCATATGACGCGCGGTCGGGCGCGGGAGGCTGCTTCCAAACACCCTGCCGCTGCTGCGCGTGCATCAGGTCGAATCGGCGGAAGTGGCGCATCACCGCGTGGCACACATACTCCGCCATCTGCACGCCCATGCCCGCGTCTTCCAAGCGCACGATGGGCAAATCCGGCGGCAGCCGCAGACGCAACAGCGCGTCCACACCCGCGGCTGCATTGAACACGCCGCGCAACTGCCCCTGCTCATCGAAGAAGGCCTGGGGCGGCATCCACACCAGGGCGAAATCGAGGTCAGCCGGTGCCCCGGGCTGCCACACGCTCAGCCGTGCCTGCGGCAAGTGGCGCGCGAGTTCGTCCTGCCAAGGCTCGGGGGACACGCCGGGGCAGCAGAAGCCGATGTGCATCGTCAGGCTGCACTCAACTTCACGAGCTCGGCGCCTTCGGCCACCTGGTCACCCGGCGCATAGAGCAGCGCTTCGATGACGCCATCGCGCGGCGCCACCAAGGTGTGCTCCATCTTCATGGCTTCCATCAGGGCCACGGCCTGACCCTTGGTGACCGACTGGCCAGCGGCGGCCAAGAAGGCGGTGACCTTGCCCGGCATGGGCGCCTTGAGGCCACCGGCATGCCCTTCGGAAGCGCCGGCCTGTGCCATGCGGTCCACACGCTGCAACACGCGGGCTCCGGCCTGACCAAACACCGCGCACTGATCGCCGCGCACATGGGCCTGCAGCGTGGCCCGCCATGGGCCCAGGTGGATGTCGAACAGCCCCGCACGGTCATCTCCCATGGCCTGGGCCTGCAGGGGCCATGCCTCATGGCCGATCAGGAGCTGAAGGCCGGCGGGAGACTGGCGCAGCTGCGCCTCAACGGCCTCCTCGCCTTCGGTGAACGACAGCCAACGCGTGGCCTGGCCGTGTACACGCCAGCCGTCTCGGCTTGCCCATGGGTCGTGCACGGCCGATAAGCAAACTGCATCGGCCCGCTGCCGTTCGGCCTGCACTTCAGCCTGCAACTCGGCCAGCGCCAGGGCGGCCACCGCCAGCGGCAAGGGCAAACCAGAAGGCGCAAAGAGGAATGCCCGCTCGCGCTCGATCAAGGCCGTGTCCAGATCGGCGGTGGCGAACGCCGGGCACTGCACCACACGCCGCAGAAAGGCCACATTGGTGTGCAGGCCCACGATGTGGGTCTGCGCCAGGGCAGCGTCCAGGCGGGCCAGGGCCTGAGCGCGGTCCTCGCCCCACACGATGAGCTTGGCGATCATCGAGTCGTAGTGAGGACTGATGGCGTCGCCCTCACGCACGCCGGCATCCACGCGCGGCCGCTCCCCGCCACGCTCAAAGGACACATGCTCGGGCCACCGAAGCACCTGCAAGGTGCCTGTGGCCGGCAGGAAGCCGCCCTCGGGGTTCTCCGCACAGATTCGGGCTTCAATCGCATGCCCGCGGCGCTGCAGTTGCTCCTGCTTCAAGGGCAAGGGCTCTCCGGCGGCCACGCGAAGCTGCCACTCCACCAGGTCCAGGCCGGTGATGGCCTCGGTGACCGGGTGTTCGACCTGCAGCCGTGTGTTCATCTCCATGAAGTAGAAACGCAAGTCGCCATCGGGCTGCGCCGCATCCACCGGTTCGGCGATGAACTCCACAGTACCGGCGCCCACATAGCCCACGGCCTTGGCCGCGGCCACCGCTGCAGCGCCCATCTCGGCCCGGCGCAGTTCGGAAAGGCCGGGCGCCGGCGCTTCTTCCAATACCTTTTGGTGACGGCGCTGCACCGAACAATCGCGCTCGAACAAGTAGACCGCATGGCCCTGTGTATCCGCGAACACCTGGATCTCAATGTGCCGCGGGCGGGTCACATAGCGCTCGACCAGCACGTGTTCGTCACCGAAACTGGCCTTGGCTTCGCGCTGGCAGGACGCCAGGGCGGCGATGAAGTCTTCGCGCCGATCCACGCGGCGCATGCCCTTGCCGCCGCCACCCGCGCTGGCCTTGATCAGCACAGGGTAGCCCATGGCATCGGCCTGCCCCTGCAGGTAGCTGGGGTCGTTGTTCTGGCCGTGGTAGCCGGGCACCAGGGGCACGGCGGCCTTTTCCATCAGGGCCTTGGCCGCGGACTTGCTGCCCATGGCAGCAATGGCAGATGCGGGCGGGCCGATGAAGACGAGGCCTGCAGCCGCGCACGCCTGCGCGAAGTCTTCGTTCTCAGAGAGAAAACCGTAGCCGGGGTGGATGGCCTGCGCGCCGGTGGCCAGGGCCGCGTCGATGATGCGCTGCCACTGCAGGTAACTGTCGGCCGGGGCGTTGCCGCCCACATGAACCGATTCGTCGCAGGCATGCACATGGCGGGCCTGCGCGTCGGCGTCCGAATACACGGCCACGGTCTTGACGCCCAGCCGCCGCGCGGTGGCGGCCACGCGGCAAGCGATCTCGCCACGGTTGGCAATGAGGATCTTCTTAAACATGCCGGGGCCCTGCGGCGATCAGGATCCTTTTGAACACAGCTCGTCCTCCGTGCTGCAGCGCATGCCCAGGCGTGCCAACAGGGCGCGGTCCTTGTCGGCCTGCGGGTTGCCGGTGGTCAGCAAACGGTCGCCGTAGAACATGGAGTTCGCACCGGCCATAAAGCACAGGGCCTGCAACGATTCGGGCATCTCTTCACGCCCGGCCGACAGGCGCACCATGGCGCGCGGCATGGTGATGCGGGCCACGGCGATGGTGCGAACGAATTCGAAGGGGTCGAGTTGCGCGGTGCCGGCCAGCGGCGTGCCTTCCACCTGCACCAGGTTGTTGATGGGTACCGATTCGGGATAGGGATCAAGATTGGCCAACTGCACGATCAGGCCTGCACGCTGGCGGCGGGTTTCGCCCATGCCCACGATGCCGCCGCTGCATACCTTCAAGCCCACCTGGCGTACACGGTCGAGGGTGTCGAGCCGGTCCTGGTAGGTGCGCGTGGTGATGATCTGACCGTAGAACTCCGGTGCGGTGTCGAGGTTGTGGTTGTAGTAGTCGAGCCCCGCTTCGCGCAGCTGCTCGGCCTGGCCGTCGGCCAGCATGCCGGCGGTCAGGCAGGTTTCCAGCCCCAGGGCCTTCACGCCGCTGATCATTTCGCCGATCTGTTCGAGGTGACGTTCCTTGGGTGAGCGCCAGGCCGCGCCCATGCAGAAGCGCGTGGCGCCACTGTGCTTGGCCGCCCGCGCGGCCTCCAGCACTTCCTCCAGCGGCAACAGCTTCTCGGCCTTGAGACCGGTGTCGAAATGGGCCGACTGCGGGCAGTACTTGCAGTCCTCTTCGCAACCGCCGGTCTTGATGGACAAGAGGGTGGACAGCTGCACCGCGTTGGCGTCGAAGTGCTGGCGGTGCACCTGCTGCGCGCGGAAGAGCAGGTCGTTGAAGGGCAGCTCGAACAGCGCCGCCACCGCATCGACTGTCCAAGGTGTGGCCTGACGGCGGTCGGCATCGCCGGTGGGGGTCAGGGTGCGGACTTGGTTGAGCGGGCGCTGGGCCGGCGAGTCGTTCAGGACGGGGGTCGACATGATGAGGGGTTCAGTTCAGCCAGGGCGGCGTGGATTTGTCGAGAAAGCTGCGGATGCCAGCCTTGCCTTCATCGCTGACACGAATGTCGGCGATGCGGCGCGCGGTGTCGGCCCGCAATTCTTGCGTGAGAGGACGGCCGGCCAGGTCCTGCACCAACTGCTTGCAGGCCTTGACGGCCGAGGGCCCATTGTTCACCAAGGTCTGCACCAGACCCTGCACACAGGCATCGAGTTCCTCGGCCGGCACGCATTCGTGCACGAATCCCAGGCGCTGCGCCTCTTGGGCGCTGAAGCGCTCGGCGGTGATGAAGTAGCGGCGCGAGGCCTGCTCGCCCATTGCCTTGAGCACATACGGGCCGATCGTGGCCGGCAAGAGCCCCAGTCGCGCTTCGCTCAGGCAGAACTGCACGCCTTGCGCAGCCACCAGCACATCGCACACCGCGGCCAGGCCCACACCACCGGCATAGCAGTCGCCATGAACGCGGCCCACGATGGGCACCGGACAGGTGTAGAGGGTGTGGAGCATGTCGGCCAGGGCCTGCGCATCGGCGCGGTTACCTTCCCAGTCGTAGCCGGCCATGGCCTTCATCCAATTCAGATCGGCGCCGGCACAGAAGGCCTTGCCTCGCCCGGCCAGGGTGATGCAGCGCAGATGGGGGTCCGCGCCAAGTTCGCCAAAGGCCTGCATCAGCTCGGCGATCACGCCATCGTTGAAGGCGTTGCGCACCTCGGGGCGGTTGAGCCACACCTCGGCGGTGTGGGGCGTGGGGCGCAGGATTTCAAGCGTGGGCATGTCAGTACCTTTTGGCAACTTCTTCGAGCATCACCTCGGTGGCACCGCCCCCAATGGCCAGGATGCGAGCATCGCGCCACAGGCGTTCGATGGGCGTGCCGCGCATGTAGCCCATGCCGCCATGGAACTGCTGACAGTTCTGCACGACCTCGTTGACCAACTCGCCGGTCAGGGCCTTGAGCATGGACACCTCCTGCACGATGTCCTGGCCCTGCGTGACGCGCCAGGCGCACTCGTACATGAAGGCACGCGCGGCGCGGGTCTTGGCATCGAGCATGGCGACGCGCTGGCGGATCGCGGGTTGCGCCCACAGGGCCTGACCAAAGGCCTGGCGCTGCACGAGGTAGTCGCGTGTCAACTCCAAGGCCCGTGTGCAGTGGCCTACCGCCATGGCGCCCAGGGCGATGCGCTCGGTCTGGAAGTTCTTCATCACCGCATAGAAGCCCTTGCCCGGCTCGCCCAGCAGGTTGGCCGCCGGTACGCGCACCTTGTCAAAGTGCAGTTCGGCCGTGTCGCTGCACAGCCAGCCCGTTTTGTCCAACTGGCGGCCCACGGTGAAACCGGCGACCCCCTTTTCCACCGCGATGATGGACATGTCGCGCTTGCCTGGGCCCGTGCGCGCGGCGACGAAATAGAGGTCGGCGTGCACGCCGTTGGTGATGAACAGCTTGCTGCCGTTGATCACCCACTCGGGGCCACTGGGGCCGTCTTCCAGGCGCGCGGTGGTCTTGATGCCCGCCACGTCCGACCCGGCTGAGGGCTCGGTGATCGCCACGGCCGTGATGAGCTCACCGCTGGTGACGCCGGGCATCCAGCGGGCCTTCTGCTGCGCCGTGCCGGCATGGTGCAGGTGAGGGCTGGCCATGTCGGTGTGGACCAACACGGTGATGATGAAGCCCGCGTAGGTGCTTTGGCTCAGGGCCTCGGCGAAGACGAGGTTGGTCAGGGCATCGGCCCCGGCGCCGCCGTATTCCGGTTCGTACATCAGGCCGAATAGGCCGGCCGCACCCATCTTGCGCAGCACCTCTCGGGGCACCTTGCCCTCGCGCTCCCAGGCTTGGGCGTGCGGCTCGACCTCGGTGGCGATGAAGCGCGCGACCTGATCGCGCAGCAGTTCGTGGTCGTGGGTGATGAAAATGCTGTCCATGGCCTTCACATCCGGAACACGCCGAACTGGGGCTTGTCGGGGATCGGCTGATTGAGGGCCGCGCTGATACCCAGGGCCAGCACGCGGCGCGTGTCGGCCGGATCGATCACGCCATCGTCCCACAGGCGAGCGCTGGAGTAGTAGGGATGGGACTGCTGGCCGAACTGGTCGAGGATGGGCTGCTTGATGGCGGCCTCTTCCTCGGCGCTGAGGGTTTGGCCCTTGGCCGCCAGCGCGTCCTTGCGTACCGTGGCCAGCACGCCGGCGGCCTGCTCGCCACCCATCACGCAGATGCGCGCATTGGGCCACATCCACAACTGACGCGGCGAATAGGCGCGCCCGCACATGCCGTAGTTGCCTGCGCCGTAGCTGCCGCCGATGATGACCGTGAACTTCGGCACCGTGGCCGTGGCCACAGCCGTGACCATCTTCGCGCCGTGGCGCGCGATGCCTTCGCTTTCGTACTTGCGACCCACCATGAAGCCGGTGATGTTCTGCAGGAAGACCAAGGGCACCTTGCGCTGGCAACACAGTTCGATGAAGTGCGCGCCCTTGACCGCACTTTCGCTGAACAGCACGCCATTGTTGGCCACGATGCCCACCGGCATGCCTTCGATGTGGGCGAAGCCGCACACCAGCGTGGCGCCGAAGCGGGCCTTGAACTCATCGAACTCGGAACCGTCGACGATGCGGGCAATGACCTCGCGCACGTCATAGGGCTTGCGCGAATCGGTGGGAATCACACCATAGAGCTCAACCGAGTCGAAGGCCGGCGCGCGCGGAGCCACCACGCGCAGGGGCTCGGGCTTCTTCCAGTTGAGGTTGGCCACGATCTGGCGCGCGATCGACAGTGCATGCAGGTCGTTTTCGGCCAGATGGTCGGCCACACCCGACAGCCGCGTGTGGACATCACCTCCGCCCAGGTCTTCTGCGCTGACCACCTCGCCGATGGCCGCCTTCACCAGGGGTGGGCCGGCCAGGAAGATGGTGCCCTGGTTCTTGACGATGATTGTCTCGTCGCTCATGGCCGGCACATAGGCGCCGCCGGCGGTGCATGAGCCCATCACCACCGCCACCTGCGGGATGCCCTGGGCACTCATGTTGGCCTGGTTGAAGAAGATGCGGCCGAAGTGGTCGCGGTCGGGGAACACGTCGTCCTGATTGGGCAGGTTGGCGCCACCACTGTCCACGAGGTAGATGCAGGGCAGGCGGTTCTGCATCGCGATCTCTTGTGCGCGCAGGTGCTTCTTGACCGTCATCGGGTAGTAGGTGCCGCCCTTGACCGTGGCGTCGTTGCACACCACCATGCATTCCACGCCGCTGACGCGGCCGATGCCCGCGATCACGCCGGCACTGGGGGCGGCATCTTGACCACCCTTTTCCTTGTACATGTCCAGCGCGGCCAATGCACCGATTTCCAGGAAGGGCGTTCCGGGGTCCAGAAGCCGCTCCACCCGCTCGCGCGGCAGCAGCTTGCCCCGTGCGGTGTGGCGTTCGCGGGCGGCGGCCCCGCCACCCAGCGCCGACTGGGCCTGCCGGGCGCGCAGGTCGTCCACCAAGGCCTGCATGGCCTGGGCGTTGGCCTTGAAGTCGTCGCTGCGGGGGTTGAGCTGTGAGGCGAGGACGGGCATGGCGATCGGGCTTACGTTTACGTAAACGTCAATTCTAGTTCCAGCCCTCGGCCTCGCCTATCAGGGAATGGGCGGAGATGCCCCGTCGAAGAGCCACTTGCCCTCCTGCTTCAGGAAACGCAGCCGGTACACGCGTGGTGGAGGGTCCTTCACCATCTTGAGCTCATAGGCCGTCTGGCGAAAGTCGACCCGCACGGACAAGGCGCCGTCGGACTCGACGGCCCACTGGTCCATGTCCACGACCATGTGACCGCTGGCGGGCTCGATGGGCATGGATTCGCGGCCCTTTGTGGTGGACATTCTGGCGAATGCCTCCCAGGTGACACGGGCAGCCTTGAGTTCGGCCATCTTCTCCGGCGTACCCCCAGGGATCATGGCGTTGCCCAGGTTGCTGCCGGTGATGCCGAACAGACGGACGAATCCCACGACGTCGTTGATCGCGCCCTTGACGACGGCCAGTTCCGCCTCGGACTTCAGGCCGGTGAGCTTCACCACCTGCTTGGTCTTGCGGTAGGGGTCGTCCTTGAGAAAGGCCGCGTCGGGCTTGAAGCTGGGGGCGACCGCTGCTGATGCGGGTGCAGATGCCGCTGCCGATGTTGATGCGGGCGCCGAGACGGGTGCCGAAACAGGCTGGGACTGGGCGCGACCAAGCGCCAGCAGGCCCAGGACCGCCAGCAAGAGCTGCATGCAGCCTGTGCCCAGGCTTGCGGCGCGCGTCGGCTTGTCTTCCTTGAACATGATGTTCCTCCCTTGAATGCGATGTTGGGGCGGGCCCACCCACCGGTTGCCCGGCGTGGCTGAGCCCGCAGGGGTCATTCATGACGAAGACCCACGGTCAATGTAGGTCAGTTGCCCCCGGGGCCTTCGTAGAAAATCCCCCCGAAGAGTCGGACACCGATGAAGTAGACGTCCGCCATGAGGTGACACAGGGCTGAACCCCCGTATTGCGTGTCGCAGATATTGCGCATGCCCGCGTGGAAGATCTGGTCGGCCAGCGGGCGCGACACAGTGGAGTTGGGACCGTAGTTGTCGTCGTGAATCGCACAGATGGCGCCAAACGAAAACCCAAAGGGCGAGTCCGGCGCCAGGGTGCAGTAGTCCGTTGAGTAGGTGGTGGTGCTCATGCCTTCCTCCTTGTTGTGTGCGTGAGCAGCCGGGCGTGGCTTGGGGCCGTCGGGGCGGGCCCATCAGCCCCCTGCAGGCCCGCCCCGGTGGCCGCAACGCACCTGGCGAGACGCTGCGGCAAAGGCCATTTCATTCGCCATTGCGCCTAGCCTCAATCCACCAGGCGGGTCACACCCCCACAGGCGTCCTCAGGGGCCGGGCGCCCAGTCATAGACCACCCATCCGAGGTCGTTGACACCCACGGTGATCACGCCGGTTTCGCCCAGCAGCGGCATGGAATCGGATGATCGGAACAAAGGCATCAGGCCTTCAGCACCGGCGATCGAGGAGGGCCACGGCTGCGCGGTGTCCAAGGCCGATTGCGGTTGAGCCTGGCCTTTCAGCCCACCGGGCTGCGGCAACACCGTATTGATGTCGGAAGAAGCGGCAGCGCCGCCCTGAATGACCGTGAGGTCGAGGAACTTGAGTTTCATGAACCCTCCCTGGGATCGACAAGCCGGGCGCTTGGTGCAGGCCAGCCAGTGGATTCAAGGGTCTGCACCGCAGACACCGGCCCGGCGGGCGGTGCGTGCGGCACGGATTTCAGCCAGCGCGTCGCCCGAGCGCCATCCCGCAAGAGGGTGCGTTCCCCGGGGTGCGCCCCCCAAGGGGGCACCCCGGGGGGGCTCAGGCCAGCGCGCGGCCGATCAGGATCTTCTGCACGTCGCTCGTACCTTCATAGATCTGGCACACGCGGACATCGCGGTAGATGCGTTCAACGGGAAAGTCGCTCACATAGCCGTAGCCGCCATGCACCTGGATGGCATCGCTGCACACCCGCTCGGCCATTTCGCTGGCGTAGAGCTTGGCCATGGCGGCCTCCTTCAGGCAGGGCCTGCCCGCGTCCTTCAAGGCGGCCGCATGGTGAATCAGTTGGCGCGCGGCCTCGATTTGCGTGGCCATGTCGGCCAGCCTGAACTGCACGCTCTGGTGCTCGAAGATGGGCTTGTCGAAGGCCACACGGTCCTTGGAATAGCGCAGCGCCGCCTCAAACGCCGCGCGCGCCATCCCCAAGCTTTGCGCTGCGATGCCGATGCGTCCGCCCTCGAGACCCGACAGGGCGATCTTCAGGCCCATGCCCTCCTCGGCCAGGAGGTTGGCCGCCGGCACTCGGCAATTCTCGAAGCGGATCTGCGCCGTGTCGCTGCTGTGCTGGCCCATCTTCTCCTCGAGCCGCGCCACTTCGTAGCCCGGCGTGTGGGTGGGCACGATAAAGGCGCTGATGCCCTTCTTGCCGGCTGCCTTGTCGGTGACCGCCATCACGATGGCCACATCCGCATGCTTGCCGCTGGTGATGAACTGCTTGACCCCGTTGAGCACATACGCATCACCGTCCCGAACGGCGGTGGTCTTCAGACCATCGGCTTGGGATCCCACATGCGGCTCGGTCAGGCAGAAGGCACCGAGCATGCGGCCTGCGGCCAGGGGCTTGAGCCACTGCTGTTTCTGGGCTTCGCTGGCCCAGGCCATCAGGATGCTGCACACCGGACAGTTGTTGACACTGACCACGGTGGAGGTACCGCCATCGCCGGCGGCGATCTCCTCTAGGATCACCGCCAGCGCCAGGTAGTCCAGTCCAGCACCACCGTACTCGGTGGGCACGGCCACCCCATAGCAGCCCAATTCGGCCAAGCCGCGCAACTCGGCGGCCGGGAAGTGGTGTTCCTTGTCCCAGCGCGCGGCGTGAGGCGCGATGCAGTCTTGCACATAGGCACGGACCGCGTCTTGCACGGCCAGATGGTCCTCACTGAGCAACATGGTTGCAACTCCTTGTTCAACGACGCGCGCGATTGGCCATGACCACACCGGCCAGCGCCAGCGCGCCGCCCACGGCCAGCGACCAGCCCAAGGGCTCGCCCAGCAGAAGGACAGCACTGCTCACGCCCACCACGGGCACCAGGCTGATGTAGCTTGACGCGACCCCGGCCCCCAAGGCCGAGATGCCGCGAAAGAACCAGACATAAGAGAGTACCGTGGGCCCCAAGGCCATGAAGACCAGAAGGCCCGCCTGGTGAAGCGTCACCTGGGGCAGGCCGTCCAGGGCCACGGCCGGTCCATCCACCCACAGGGCCGCGCACCACAGCAGCAGGCAGCCGAAGGCCGCGCTCATGGCCGTGGCCGTCAGCGAATCCACGCCCACCATCAGTCGCTTGGCCATCAGCGAATAGCCTGCCCACGCCAGGATGCAGCCCACCAACAGCCACTCGCCGATGCCCACATCGCCGGTCAGCAGTTCCCAAGGCTGCCCGTGCGTCATCACCGTGGCCGCACCGAGGACAGCCAGCGCCAGTCCCAAACCGATGCGGCGGTTGAAGGGCTCGCCGAACAGCCAGGCCGCCGCCAGCGTGACGAACACCGGGTTGGTGGTGACCACGACCGCAGCGCGGCTGGCCTCCACATGGCGCAGGCCATACATGAAGAAGATGGTGTAACCGAAGACGCCCACCGTACCCGCGGCGGCCAACCCGGCCCACTGGCGAGCCGAGAGTTCAGGCCAGGCGCCGCGGGCCAGGCGCGCCCAGGCCAGCAGCACCAGGGCGGCCAGTGAGAAGCGCCAGGCCGAAGAGGACAGCAGGGGCAGGCTTTGCGCGACGGCACGACCGGCCGGCCAGGACAGGCCCCACAAGAGGGTCATGCCGCACAGGCCCAGGTGCACGCGCAGCGTCTGGGGCATCACGGATGGTTCACCACGCCAAGGCTTGACCGTCGTGGTTGAAGAAGCCGCCAGTGTCCGTGGGCTTGAGCGAATCCAGCGTGCGCCGCAGGTCGGACACGCTCTGCTGAACGGGGACGTCGGCCCCTGTGCCGCCCATGTCGGTCTGCACCCAGCCGGGGTGGAAAGCCACCACCACACCTCGCTTGCCCAGCACCAGCGCGGCATCCTTGACCGTCGAGTTCAGGGCCGCCTTGGAAGCGCGGTAGGTCCAGCCCGAAGGGCTGGCGCGCAGCCCGATGGATCCCATCTTGGAGGACAGCACGCCGATGCGCCCACCATCGGCCAGCGCATCGAAATACTGGGAGGCCAGCCGCATGAAGCCCAGCACATTGGTGTGCATGACCAGATCGAAGTCCTGCTGCACCGGCGTCTCCACGCCGGCCGTGCGGGGGCCGAACACACCGGCCACATGCCAGATTCGGTCAAAGCGCGTGCCGTCGATGCCCCACGACAAACCAGAGCAGCCCAGGGCATCTGCGGTGTTGACCACCAGCGTATTGACGCCCAGCTCCTTCAAGCGGGCGATGCCCATCTGCCCGCGTGCGGACGCGTAGACGGTGTCGCCGGCCTCATGGTGCTGGCGGGCCAGTTCGAAGCCAATGCCGCGTGAGGCGCCGATGATGAGGACGTTCATGGTCAGATCATCTCCAAGGCCATGGCAGTGGCTTCGCCGCCGCCGATGCAAAGCGAGGCCACACCGCGCTTGAGTCCGCGCTGCTTCAGGGCACCCAGCAGCGTCACCACGATGCGCGCACCCGAGGCACCGATGGGGTGACCCAGTGCACAGGCCCCGCCGTGCACGTTCACGATCTCGTGCGCCAGCTTGAATTCGGCCATCGCGGCCATCGTGACGGCGGCAAAAGCCTCGTTGACCTCCCACAGATCCACGTCCTTCACGGCCCAGCCGGTCTTCTTCAACACCTTTTCGATGGCGCCGGCCGGCGCGGTGCTGAACCACTCGGGCGCTTGCGCATGGACCGCATGCCCCACGATGCGGGCCACGGGCTGCAGGCCCAGCGCGCGCGCGGATGATTCACGCACCATCACCAGCGCAGCGGCCCCATCGGAGATGCTCGAGGCATTGGCCGCGGTGATCGTGCCGTCCTTCTTAAACGCCGGCTTGAGCGAGGGGATCTTGTCGAGCTTGGCCTTGAACGGTTGCTCGTCATGGCGAATGATCGTCTCACCCGCCTTGCCCGTCAGGGTCACCGGTGCCATCTCCCAATCGAAGGCGCCACTCTTGTTGGCTTCGATGGCACGGGTGGTCGAGGTGATGGCGTACTGGTCCTGCTGCTCGCGGCTGAAGTTGTACTTGGCCACACAGGCCTCGGCAAACACGCCCATGGCCTTGCCGCGCTCGTAGGCGTCTTCCAGGCCGTCCATGGCCATGTGGTCGAACAGCTGGGCGGATCCGTATTTCACGCCCTTTCGCGCGAACATCAGGTGCGGCGCGTTGGTCATGCTCTCCATGCCGCCGGCCACCATCACATCGGCCGTGCCCGCGGACAGCATGTCGTGCGCAAACATCATGGCGCGCATGCCGCTGCCGCACATCTTGGACAGCGTCACCGCACCGGCACTGTCGGGCACGCCGGCTTGACGCAAGGCCTGGCGTGCAGGGGCCTGTCCCTGACCTGCCATCAGGCAGTTGCCCATCAGCACCTCGTTGATGGCCGCGCCAGGCACACCGGCGCGCTCCACCGCGGCCTTGATGGCCACGGCGCCCAGTTCGGCGGCGCTGAGGTTGGCAAAGTCACCCAGCAGGCCCCCGATGGGCGTGCGGGCGGCGGAGACGATGACGATGGGGTCACTCATGAGGGGTTCCTTGGACTGAAATGAATGTCGTGGGGTTTGGCTTGTGCAGACGGAGGCGGTCTCAGGAGGTGAAGGGCATCCCCCCGGTACGGGCCGCTGCCGTTCGGCTGCCGGGCGCCGGCTGCGCGGCAAATCGGCGCTCGGGGTCATAGGGAAACACATCGATCACCTGACGGGCCTGGATGCGTTGTTGGTGCGACTGCCAGAACTGCACATCCAAGAGGTCGCGGTGGTGCTTCATGAACATCTCACGCACCTCGTCGTTGCCGAGCAAGAACGGTGCAAAGGTTTCGGGGAACACGTCCTTCGGACCGACCGAGTACCAGATCTCGCCGCTCATTTCGTCTTCCTCATGTCGGGGCGGCGGCACACGGCGGAAATTGCAGTCGGTGATGTACTCGATCTCGTCGTAGTCGTAGAACACCACCTTGCCGTTTCGGGTGACGCCGAAGTTCTTCCACAGCATGTCGCCAGGAAAGATGTTGGCGGCCACCAGATCCTTGATCGCATTGCCGTACTCCACCACCGCATGCTCCAACTGGCGGCGTGCCTTGCGGTCATCCGGGCCAGCGTCGAAGCACTCCTGAAGGAAGATGTTCAGCGGGATCATGCGCCGCTCGATGTAGACATGCTTGAGGATCACCTCCTGCGCGCCGTCGCCGTCGCGGTCGGAGATCTCAAGTTGCGAAGGCGCAAACTTCTGGATCTCCTCAATCAACTCATCCTCGAAGCGCTCACGCGGAAAGGCCACTTCCGAATACTCGGCCGTGTCGGCCATGCGCCCGACGCGGTCGTGTTGCTTGACCAGCAGGTACTTGCCCTTGATCTGCTCGCGCGTCGTGTCCTTCTGCGGCGGGTAGTAGTCCTTGATCACCTTGAACACATAGGGAAAGGACGGCAGGTCGAACACCAGCATCACCATGCCCTTGATGCCCGGGGCGATGCGGAACTTGTCGGTGCTGTGCCGCAGGTGCTGAAGGAAGTCCCGGTAGAACAGCGTTTTGCCCTGCTTGTGCAGGCCCAGGGCCGAGTAGATTTCCGAACGCGGCTTGTGGGGCATGAGGCTACGCAGGAACTGCACGTAGGCCGAGGGGATCTCCATGTCGACCAGAAAGTAGGCGCGCGCAAAGCTGAACAAAGCGGCCAGGTCATCCGATCCGAAGAGCGCCGCGTCAATGAACAGTTGCCCGCTGTCGTCGTGAAGGATGGGCAGTGCGAACGGCAGCTCGCGGTAGCCATTGACGATCTTGCCCACCACATAGGCGCCCTTGTTGCGAAAGAACAGGCTGGACAGTACCTGCACCTGGAAATTCGCGCGCTCGCGGAACTCGCCCATCTCGGCCAAGGCCGCGCGGTTCACCAGCGCCAAGTCACGCTCCAAGTCGGCGAAGGGGCGCGTCAGGCCGAAGGCTGAGATCAGCTCACGCCATGTGCCCAGCATCTCCATGCGCTTTCTGGGGTAATGGGCGCGGAAGGTGGGCTGTGCCTCGGGCTCGCTGTTCTCGATGTACTCGGTGGATACCGCAGGCCGCACGAAGATGAAATCATTGTGGAAGTAGCTGCGGTGCAGCATCTTCGTGGTGACCGAATTGAAGAAGGTCTCGGCCAGTTCGGGCTGGTGGTGGTTCACCAGCAGCCCGATCACATGCAGCTTGACCTGCTGCCACACGTCCATCGGCAGCTCACTGGCCCCGAACTCGGCCTGCAACCGTTCGCAGGCCTCGCGCACGCGCAGGTCATAGAACTCGATGCGCTCGCGTTGTGCGGCCTGCTGGCCGTGCCAGTCGGCTTCTTCGAAGCGCCGCTGGGCCTCGCGGCTGGCTTGTCGGAACAGCGTGTAGTGGCGGTTGAAGCCCTCGATCAGCGCCTTGGCGATGGCCGGCGCGCGCGCATCGGTCAGCGCGTCAGGGAACATGGTGCGGGCATTCAAATCGGGCATGGGCGCGTTGCGGGGTTCGGGATGGCGGCAGGCTCAGGCATCACCCGGCATGCGCAAAGGGTATCGCTTGAGTGCGGCGGCGAACACGTCCACCACCGTATCGGGCTTGTGCATGGTCACATGCAGGTCTTTCAACAGGCCGTTGTGCAGACCATAGACCCAGCCGTGGACGGCCACGTTCTGCCCGCGCGCCCACGCATCTTGAATGGTGGTGGTCAGGGCAATGTTGCCCACCTGCTCGATCACGTTCATCTCGCACAGGATGTTTTCCTGCTCGCCGAACTCAAGGTGGTCCAGGCGCTTGCGGTGGCGAAGCCGAACATCGTGCACATGCCGCAGCCAGTTGTCAGCCAGGCCCACGCGTATGCCTCGCATGGCCGCGCGCACGCCGGCGCAGCCGTAGTGGCCCACCACCATGATGTGCTCGACCTTCAGGTGTTCCACCGCGAACTGAATCGTGGACAGTGCGTTCAGGTCCGAATGCACCACCACATTGGCCACATTGCGGTGCACGAACACCTCACCGGGATCCAGTCCGGTGATCTCATTGGCCGGCACGCGGCTGTCGGCGCAGCCGATCCACATGTACTTGGGCGACTGCTGTTTGGCCAGGCGCGCAAAGAAGCCCGGGTCGCGCGCCTCGGTGGCCGCGGCCCAGCTTCGGTTGTTGTCGAACAACTCCTCCAGATGCAGACTCATGGCCGCTTCCACTCCCCCAATGGTCGATCGGTGATCGGCTTCTTGTCGAATCCTTGTTGCCTCGCCCGCGCCTGATCTACATCGTTTCGGCGAACAACTCCCTACCGATCAGCATGCGGCGAATCTCACTGGTGCCCGCACCGATCTCGTAGAGCTTCGCATCGCGCCACAGGCGCCCCAAGGGATATTCGTTGATGTAGCCGTTCCCGCCGAAGATCTGGATACCCTCGCCGGCCATCCAGGTGGCCTTCTCGGCACACCACAGGATGACGCTGGCGCAGTCCTTTCGGACCTGACGCACATGCTGTGCCCCAAGCAGGTCCAGGTTCTTGCCGACCGTGTAGCAGAAGCTGCGTGCAGCCTGCAGCACCGTGTACATATCGGCCACCTTGCCCTGGATGAGCTGGAACTCGCCGATGCTCTGGCCGAATTGCTTGCGGTCATGAATGTAGGGCACGATGTTGTCCATCACGCTTTGCATGATGCCGATGGGCCCGGCGGCCAGCACCGCGCGTTCGTAGTCCAGGCCGCTCATGAGCACCTTGGCGCCGTTGTTCAGACCGCCCAGGATGTTTTCCGCCGGCACCTCCACGTTCTGGAACACCAACTCGCCGGTGTGCGAACCGCGCATGCCCAGCTTGTCGAGCTTTTGCGCAATCGAGAAGCCCTTCATGACCTTTTCGATCAGGAAGGCGGTGACGCCACGAGCCCCCAACTCGGGTTCGGTCTTGGCATACACCACCAGGGTGTCGGCATCCGGGCCATTGGTGATCCACATCTTGGAGCCGTTGAGCAGGTAGAACCCGCCCTTGTCCTCGGCGCGCAGCTTCATGCTGATCACGTCGCTGCCCGCGCCGGGCTCGCTCATGGCCAATGCGCCCACGTGTTCGCCGCTGATCAGCTTGGGCAGGTACTTGCGGCGCTGGGCCTCGCTGCCGTTGCGCTTGATTTGGTTGACGCACAGGTTTGAATGCGCGCCATACGACAGGCCCACGCTCGCGCTGGCCCGGCTGATTTCCTCCATGGCCACCATATGGGCCAGGTAGCCCATGTTGGCGCCGCCGTATTCCTCGCCCACCGTGATGCCCAGCACCCCCAGTTCGCCCATCTTTCGCCACAGGTCCATGGGGAATTGGTCGCTGCGGTCAATTTCGGCCGCACGCGGGGCGATCTCGGCGTCGGCAAAGGCGCGCACCGCGTCGCGCAGCGCATCGATGTCTTCGCCGAGTTGGAAGTTCAGGCCGGGCAGGTTCATGAGAGCTCCGAGATGGTTGACGTTTACGTAAACGTCAATTGTAGAAAATCGCGGGTTGGTTTCCGGGTTCAGGCTTCGGCCGTGGCCTTGGGGCGCAAGCGGCGCGGCGCGGCCTTCGCCCTGCGCGAGGCCGCCCCCAACAAGTCGCGGCAACGCGCCTCATGTTGGGCAATCTCGGCCAGCGTCACCTCGATGTCGTCCTTCTGTTGCTCCAGCTGCAGCCTATGGGCCTGCAGCACCCCCAGAAAAGCCTGCAACTGGGGCGCGGTGTCGTCGGGCGACTCGTACATATCCACCAGCTGCTTGATTTCCTGCAGGGTCAGCCCCAGGCGCTTGCCGCGCAGGGTGAGCTTCAAGCGCGTACGGTCGCGGTGGGTGTACACCCGGTTGCGGCCTTCACGCCCGGGTGTGAGCAGGCCCACGTCTTCATAGAAGCGAATGGCGCGCGGGGTGATGTCGAACTCCAGTGCGAGCTCGGTGATCGTGTGGGTGGTCGCGGGCGGCGCGGCCTTGCGGCTTGCACTCATGGAAGGCTTGGTTAGACTGACGTTAACGTAAACGTAAATGTAAGGCGAACGCAGCGCAATGGCCAATTCCAAGGAACACGAGCTCCAGTACCCCCTGGGAGATCAACTGCCGGCACTGGGCAGCACCCTCGACGTGGCCCCAGGCGTGAAGTGGGTGCGCATGGGCCTGCCCTTCGCGCTGGACCACATCAACCTGTGGCTGCTGCGCGACCGGCTGGAAGACGCCGAGGGAGGCGTACGCGAAGGCTGGGCCATCGTGGACTGCGGCATCACCAACGACGCCACCCGCAGCGCCTGGGAGCAGGTGTTCGACGAGCAGCTGGAAGGCCTGCCGGTGCTGCGTGTGATCGTCACCCACATGCACCCCGACCACATCGGACTGGCCCAATGGCTCACTGAGCAGTGGGGCACCCCCGAGCAGCCCTGCCGCCTGTGGATCAGCGGTACCGACTGGAACGCTGCCCGCATGGCCAGCCGCTCGACCATCGGTCACGGCGGCGCCAGTGCGGCCGCCTTCTTCGGCAGCCACGGCTTGACCGACCCGGAGGCACTGCAGAAGGTGAGCCAGCGCAGCAACTACTACGGCTCCATGGTGCCGGCTGTGCCCGACCAATACCGCCGCCTGCTCGATGGCGACGTGCTGCGCATCGGCGACCACGACTGGCGCTGCATCAGCGGCTATGGCCACGCGCCCGAGCACATCGCGCTGTACAGCGACAGCCAGCGGTTGCTGATCTCGGGCGACATGGTGCTGCCGCGCATCAGCACCAACGTGAGCGTGATTGACCTGGAGCCCGAGGCCAACCCCCTGGCCCTTTATCTGCAATCCCTGGGCCGCTACGAAGTCCTGGCCAAGGACACCCTGGTGCTGCCCTCGCACGGCCGGCCCTTCACGGGCCTGCACAAGCGCCTGGCCCAGCTCCATGAACACCATGTTGATCGCCTGGCCGACACCGCCAAACGCTGTGCGCAGTCACCGGCCAGCGCGGCCGACCTGCTGCCCATCCTCTTCCGCCCCAACCTGGACCTGCACCAGACCACCTTCGCCATGGGTGAGGCGGTGGCACACCTGCATGCACTGTGGCAACGCGGGGATCTCGTTCGCAAGCGAGGGGCAGATGGGGTCTGGCGCTTTTCGCCCAGTGCCTGAGGCTCAAGCGTCGGACAGGGGCACAGGCGACTTCAAAGGGACTTGGGCCGCCTCATAGTCGGGCAACACCGAGCGCACCACCTCCCAGAAGGCGGCGCTGTGGTTCATTTCGCGCAGGTGCGCCAACTCGTGCACCACCACGTAATCGATGGTGCTCAGTGGAAACTGGATGAGGCGCCAGTTCAGCCGCACCCCGCCGTCGGCCGTGGCGCTGCCCCAGCGGGTCTGAGCCGAACTCAGCGACAGGCGCTGCACCTTCACGCCCAGGCGCGGCGCATACAGCGCGCAGCGCTCCTCGAACACGCGCCGGGCCTGGCGCTGCCACCAGCTGTGCACCACATCGCGGATGCGTTCAGCTTGGGCGTCGGGCGGCAGGCCTAGCCAGAGGGTCGAGGCCACATCGGTGACCGCCGGTACGTCCAACATCGCGCCTCCGGGTGCCGCCACCTGGGCCGGGCTCAAGGCGAGGCGCACCGTGCGGCCCAGGTAGGGCACGAAAGCCCCATCGGCCCAGTCGATGCGTGCGGCGTCCAAGCGGCGGTTACGGTCGGTCTGCTCCTGCAGCTTGCGCAGGATCCACGGGCCCTTCTCCAGCAGTGCGGCTTCCACCTCCTGCAGGCCCACCCAGCGCGGCGCGCTCACGCTCAGGCCCTCGGGGCCGACCACGAAACCGATGGTGCGCCGCTTGCCGCGCCGAAAGGCATAGCGCACCCGCTGCCCCTTGAGCACGATGTCGCGGCTGCCCTGGGGGTGGTCGAGAACGGCCGGCAGCGAAGGCGGCTGCTCGCGTGGGGCAGGGGCAGGGGCAGGCGTCGGCGCAGCCGCCGGTTCATCAAAGAACCCCAGCGCCAATTGCAGAAAGCCCGCCATGGCGCGAAGTTTAGGCGGCGTAGGCGTCGGGATCCAAGCGGCGCATCTCGCCCTCGATCCAGATCTCCACCTCGCGCATGAGTTCATCGGCATCCCGACCGGCCGACGCGATGGGCTCGCCGATCGACACATCGATCACGCCCGGGCGCAACAGGAAGGACTTGCGTGGCCAGCACTTGGCCGAGCTCACCGCGATGGGCACCAGGTAGGCCCCGGTCACCACCGCCAATCTGGAGGCTCCGGACTTGTAGACGCCCTGCGAGCCGCGCGGCGTGCGCGTGCCCTCGGGGAACATGATCACCCAGACGCCGCGGGCCATCAGGCGCCGGCCCTGCTCGGCCACCTTGGCCCAGGCCTCGGCCCGCTTGCTGCGGTCAATGTGGATCATGTCCAAGCGGCCCATGGCCCAGCCGAAGAAGGGCACCAGCAGCAGTTCCTTCTTGAACACATAGGCCAGCGGGTGGCTCATGATGGTGGGGAAGGCGAAGGTTTCCCAGGTGGACTGGTGCTTGGGGCACAGGATGACCGGCGTGAGCGCATCCGGTGCGGGCAGACGGTCCATGCCCTGCAAGCGGTACTGCACGCCGCAGATCACCCGCGCGCCCCAGATGGCCACGCGCAACCAGCCCATGCAGAACCAGTACAGGGGATCACCCCGCACGAAGATGGACATCACCAGCGCTGCCACGGCCCACGGAATGACCGTCAGGGCCATCCACAGGAAGAAAGTGACCGATCGCAGAAGTCTCAACATATCGGGCTCAGGCCGCACTCACCGGCGCCTGCGGCCGCATCAGTGACTCGGCCAGTGCGCCCAAGTCACGGTGAACGCGCGCGCCCGGCACCTGCTGCAGCAAGGCCACCACCTGCTCATCGTCCAAGGCCGCCGCTCGCCCGGTGCGCACCAAGTGCGGCTGACAACCCGACGCCACGGCCGCCTTCAGGTCGCGCAGGTTGTCGCTGACCATGGGCACACCTGCCAGTTCAATGCCATAGCGCTGCGCGATCTGCAGCATCATGCCTGGCAGTGGCTTGCGGCACTCGCATTGCTCCTCGGGCGTGTGCGGGCAGAAGAACACCGCATCGAGCCGCCCGCCGGCGTCCGCCAGGCGCCGGTTCATGGCCTGGTGCACCGCATTGAGCGAAGCCATGTCGATCAGGCCGCGTCCGATGCCGGCCTGGTTGGTGGCCACCACCGCATGCCAGCCGGCATGGTTCAGGCGAGCCACGGCCTCCAGCGCACCGGGAAGGGGCTCCCACTCCTGGGGCTCCTTCACATGGTCTTCGCGATAACGGTTGAGCACGCCGTCACGGCCCAGGATGATGAGTTTGACGGCGTGGTGTGCGATGTGGGGCACGGTGCACCTCAGGCGGCCAGGCGCGAAAGGTCGGCCACCTGGTTCATTGCGGCGTGCAGCTGCCTGAGCAGCGCCAGGCGGTTGCGGCGCAAGGCCTCGTCTTCAGCATTGACCATCACACCGTCGAAGAAGGCGTCCACCGGGGCCTTGAGTACGGCCAGGGCCTTGAGCGAACCGGTGTAGTCATGCGCATCGAACTGCCGCTGCGCCCCGGGTACCGCCGCCTGCAGCGCCGCGGCCAGGGCCTGCTCCGGCGCTTCGCGCAGCAAGGCTGCCTCCACCCCGTCGGGCAGGGCACCCTCAACCTTCTTGAGGATGTTGGACACCCGCTTGTTGGCCGCCGCCAGCGAGGCGGCCTGCGGCAGGGCCGCGAAGGCGCGCACGGCTTCCAGGCGTTTGGCGACTTCGCCCAAGCGCGCCGGGCGCAAAGCCAACACGGCGTCCACCTCATGGGCGGTGTAGCCCTGTTCGCGCAGCGACACGGCCAGGCGGTCGTAGAAGAAATCCAGCAGGGCGCCCGACGGGTCCGCGATGCGGTCGCCGAAGACCGGCACGGCCGCAGCGATCAGCTCAGGCAAGCGCAGCGGCAGGTTCTTTTCCGAGAGGATGCGGATCACGCCCAGCGCGTGGCGGCGCAGCGCGAAGGGATCCTTGTCGCCGGTGGGCAGCTGGCCGATGCCGAAGAGGCCCACCAGGGTTTCGAGCTTGTCGGCCAGTGCCACCACGGTGCCGGTGTGGTTGCGTGGCAGGGCGTCGCCGGCAAAGCGGGGCTTGTAATGGTCTTCGATGGCGATGGCCACGCCATCGCGCAGGCCCTCGTGGCGGGCGTAGTAGGCACCCATGATGCCCTGCAGCTCGGGAAATTCGCCCACCATGTCGGTGAGCAGATCGGCCTTGGCCAACAGGGCCGCCTGCTGCACCTTGCTGTCCAGCACCTCGAACTCGTCCTTGGCCTCCACCGTGTAGGGCACGGTGGCCATGCGCAGCTGGTTCACGATGGCGTGGGCGATGCCGCGAACCCGCTCGGTGCGCTCGCCCTGCGTGCCCAGCTTGCCGTGATAGACCACCTTGGCCAGGCCAGGAACGCGGTCGGCCAGACTTCGCTTGCGGTCCTGGTCGTAGAAGAACTTGGCATCGGCCAGACGCGGACGAACCACCCGCTCGTTGCCCTGGATCACGGCCGACGGGTCGGACGGCGAGATGTTGCTGACGATGAGGAAGCGATTGGTGAGCTTGCCTTCCTTGCCCGGCGCGGCATCCAGCAGCGGGAAGTACTTCTGGTTGGCCTTCATCGTGAGGATCAGGCACTCCGGCGGCACGGCCAGGAACTCGCTCTCGAACTGGCAGGTGAGCACGTTGGGTCGCTCAACCAGGGCGCTCACTTCATCCAGCAGGGCCTCATCGTCGATGGGCTTGAGGCCCAGCTGGGACGCCGCAGCGTTCAGCTGGCGCACGATGTCCGCTCGGCGGGCCTCGAAGCGCGGGATCACCGCGCCGTCTTCGGTCAACTGCTGCTCGTAGGAATCGGCATCGCGCAGCTCGATGCAAGGCACGCGCGCCTCGAAGCGGTGGCCCTGCGTGGTGCGGCCGGCGTTCAGGCCCAGGACCGACACGGCCACCACCGTATCCCCGTGCAGCGCCACCAGGCCGTGCGCCGGACGCACAAAGTTCACGCTGGTCCAGCCGGGCTGTACATCGGGCCCGCCTTGTTCCAACTGGTAGCTCATCACCTTGGGGATGGGCAGGGCGGCCAGGGCCTCATCCAGCGCCCTCTGCAGGCCTTCGGCCAAGGTGGCCCCGGGCACCACCGTGTCCAGGAACAGGGTCTCGGCCTTGCCTTCGCCCTGGCGCTTGAGGCCTGCCGTGGCCTCTGCCCCCAGGCCCATCGAGGCCAGCTTCTTGAGCAGCGCCGGCGTGGGTTGCCCAGCCGCATCCAGGCCCACCGCCACGGGCATCAGCTTGGTCTGTTGGGGACGGTCCGTGGCGCGCGACAGCACCTGCGTGAGGTGCAGCGCCAGGCGCCGGGGGGTGGCGAATCCGGTGACCACGCTGGCTTCAGAAGCAAGGCCCTGAGCCCGCAGGCCGGCGGTCAAGGAATCTGCAAAGACCGCGCCCAGCTTCTTGAGCGACTTGGGCGGCAACTCCTCGACAAAGAGTTCGACCAGTAGATTGGCGGCGTTCATGTTCGATTGGGACATGGTGTTCAGGCCGCCTTCTTCTGCTGTTCGTCTTGCGCGGCCAACTTGGCCAGTGCCTCTTCGGCCCATTCGCGCGGCGCCAGCGGGAAGCCCAGCCGGGCGCGGCTGTCCAGGTAGCTGGCCGCCACGCTGCGCGCCAGGTTGCGAATGCGGCCGATGTAGGCCGCGCGCTCGGTCACGGAAATCGCGCCACGCGCATCCAGCAGATTGAAGGTGTGCGCGGCCTTGAGCACCTGCTCGTAGGCCGGCAAGGCCAGCTGCTGCGCCATCAGATGCTGCGCATTGCCTTCGTGCGCACCGAAGGCGTGCAGCAGGAACTCGACGTTCGAATGCTCGAAGTTGTAGGTGCTTTGTTCCACTTCGTTCTGGTGGAACACGTCGCCATAAAGGATGGTGCCCCCAGACCGGCCTGAAGGCCGGTCGCCCCCCGCCGCGTACACCAGGTCGTAAACATTCTCGACGCCCTGCAGGTACATGGCCAGGCGCTCCAAGCCGTAGGTGATCTCGCCGGTGATGGGCCGGCAGTCGATGCCACCCACCTGCTGGAAGTAGGTGAACTGCGTGACCTCCATGCCATTGAGCCACACCTCCCAGCCCAAGCCCCAAGCGCCCAGCGTGGGGTTCTCCCAGTCGTCTTCCACGAAGCGCACGTCGTTCTTCTTCAGGTCGAAGCCCAGCGCTTCGAGGGAGCCGAGGTAGAGCTCCAGGATGTTGGCCGGCGCGGGCTTCAACACCACCTGGTACTGGTAGTAGTGCTGCAGGCGGTTGGGGTTCTGGCCATAGCGGCCGTCCTTGGGGCGGCGACTGGGCTGCACATAGGCGGCCTTCCAGGGCTCGGGGCCCAGGGCGCGCAGGAAGGTGGCGGTATGGCTGGTGCCCGCACCCACCTCCATGTCGTAGGGCTGCAGCAAGGCGCAGCCCTGGCGGTCCCAATAGTCCTGCAGGCGCAGGATGATTTGCTGGAAGGTCAGGGTGGTCATAGAAATCGCATGGGTGGGCCAGGCGCGTGGCCAGCGGGGACCGAAACGGCCAAACGCTTGATTTTAGTGACCCCGGCGCGCCACTGCCCCCAGGCCCACCAGAAGCAAACCCAAGCCCACCAAGGGCCACGCGCCCCAGGCCGATGACCAGCGCGCAAAGGGCGTCAGGCCCGTGCGCCCCTCCACCACGCCTTCGAGCACGCCCTGCTGGTGTGGTTTCATCCCCTGGCGCACCTGACCCAGGTGGTCGATCACCACCGTGGGCCCGGTGTTGGTCGCGCGGATCATCGGCCGCTGCAACTCCAGGCTGCGCATTCGCGAGATGTGCAGATGCTGGTCGATCGCGATGGTGTTGCCGAACCAGGCGATGTTGCTCACGTTCACCATCACGGTGGGCGCATGGGCGGGGTCTTCGAATCGGCGCGCCAGTTCCTCGCCGAACAAGTCCTCGTAGCAGATGTTGGGTGCCCAGCGTTGGCCCAGGGCCTCGAACGACGGCGCGCCCAAGGCCCCCCGGTTGAAATCACCCAGCGGGATGTTCATCATGTCGACGAACCAACGGAAGCCCCGGGGAATGAACTCCCCGAAGGGCACCAGGTGGTGCTTGTCGTAGCGGTAGTCGGCTGTGCGGCTGCGCGCCCCCACGCGCGAGCCGAAGCCGACCACGGAATTCGTGTAGCCCGCTTCGAAGCTGCCCAGGGGCAGGCCCAGCAGCGCAGCGCGGCCCGTGCCTTCGAAGGGGGCCCGCAGATCGGCCCACACCTCGGGCGGCAGGTCTGCCGGCAGCAGGGGCACGGCGGTTTCCGGGGCCACGACCAGTTGCCCGCGGGATTGCGCCAGCGCCTGCGCCAGCCATTGCAAGGCCTGTGGCATGGCCTGCGCGGAAAACTTCTCGTCCTGCGAGACAGCCGTCTGCACCAGGCTGACCGGCACATGCCCAGCCGATTCGGTGCGGTCGGTACGGGCCAAGGGGATCAGGGCCAGCAGGCCAAGCGCGACCATCGGTGCGGCCCACCGCGCCCGCCCGTGACGGGCCCACGGCCAGGCCAACAGGGCGCCCACCAGCGCCACCACCGCCCCGATGCCATACACACCCAACCAGGGCGCCAGCGCAGCCAGCGGGCCGTCCACCTGCGCATAGCCGGCAGCCGCCCAGGGGAAGCCGGTGAAGATCAGGCCGCGTGCAAGTTCGGCCAACAGCCAGGCGCCGGTGAAGGCCGCCACATCGGGCAGCAGTCGACCGGTGCGGCACCAGGCCACCACCCCCATGGCCACGCCCAGGTAAAGGGACAGCGCCACCGACAGCAGCAGCACCGACAGTCCCGCCAGGGGTGCCGGGAGTCCACCGTAGACATGCAGTGAGATGAAGAGCCACCAGGTACCGGCCAGCAGCCAACCCGTGCCGAAGGCCAGGCCAATTGCGGCGGCGCGCACCGCCGAGCAGCGCCATACCGCAGCCGCCAGGCCCGCCGTGGTGACCAGCGGCAACCACCAGGCTTCGGTGTGCACATGCGCCAGCGTGGAAAGCGCGCCCGCAGCCATCGCCGCGACGGCGGCCCCAGCCGCCACGCCCCAACCCAGGCGTCGACGCATCAGGCGCCCGCCCCTTCCGCGCAGTGGCGCTCAGGCGTTCGTGTGTGGCCCATCGTGGCGCCCGGCCGCGGCCAGGTGATCGATGGGGGTGCCGTCGGTGACGCGGGTCACCCGGAACCAGCGCACCGCGCCGCCGCGCGCCAGCATCACCACGAAGCGCAGGCCTCCCACCTCCACCGATTCACCCCGGCGAGGGACACGGCCGAGCTCGTGGGCAACCAAGCCGCCGATGGTGTCGAAGTCCTCCTCGGGCAGCTTCAGGCCGAAGATGCGGTTGACCTCGGCAATCGGCCCATCGCCGGCCACCCGGTAGGACCCGTCGGCCAGTGTGTACACCGCGGACTCGCCATCGGCCACGTCGAACTCGTCCTCGATCTCGCCGACGATTTCCTCCAGCACGTCTTCGATGGTGACCAGGCCGGCGGTCTGCCCGAATTCATCGATCACGATGGCCATGTGGTTGCGGTTGGAGCGGAAGTCGCGCAGCAACTCGGTCAGGGCCTTGCTCTCGGGCACGAACACCGCGGGCCGCAACAGGGTGCGCAGGTGCAATTCCGGCGCGCGCTGCAGCTTGATCAGGTCCTTGGCCATGAGGATGCCGATGAGGTTGTCGCGCGCGCCTTCGACCACGGGAAAGCGGGAGTGCGCAGTGCGGATCACCACCTCCAGCAACTCGTCGTAGGGCTGGTTCAGGTCCAGCACGTCCATGCGCGGGGCGGCCACCATCACGTCGCCGGCGGTCTTGTCCGACAGGCGCAACACGCCCTCCACCATGCGGCGGGCGTCAGGTTCAATCAGGCTGCGCTGCTCGGCATCGGCCAGCGATTCGAGCAGTTCCTCGCGTGAATCCGGACCCGGGGAAATGAAGTCGACCAAGCGGTCCAGCAGGGTGCGGCGGTCAACAGGGGGCGCTGAAGAGCGCCCAGTAGGGTGGGGTTCAGACACAACGGGTGTCGGCAGTGGAGGAATCCAGAGGATACCGCAGCTTGACAGATCAAGGCCCTTGAACCACAGTGCGGCGCCCCCAGATACCGGGATTGCCCCAGGAGCCTGTGCCATGACGATCACCCTCATCCCCGCCACCATCCTGACCGGCTTCCTGGGCTCGGGCAAGACCACCCTGCTCAAGCGGGTACTCACGGAAGCCCACGGCCAGAAGATCGCCGTCATCGAGAACGAGTTCGGTGAAGAAAACATCGACAACGACATCCTGGTGGCCGACACGAACGAGCAGATCATCCAGATGAGCAACGGCTGCATCTGCTGCACGATTCGCGAAGACCTGCGCGCCACGCTGGCCGACCTGGCTGAGAAGCGCCGCAAGGGCGAGCTTGACTTCGAGCGTGTGGTCATCGAGACCACGGGTGTGGCCGACCCCGGCCCGGTAGCCCAGACATTCTTCATCGACGACGAGGTGGCTGCCAGCTTCCAACTGGACTCGATCATCACCCTCGTCGATGCCAAGCACGCCCATCAGCAGCTGGACACCCGCCAGGAAGCGCGCCGGCAGACGGGCTTCGCCGACCGCATCTTCATCAGCAAGGCCGACCTGGTCACCCCGCACGACATCGACGTGCTCACCCACCGGCTGCGCCACATGAACCCGCGCGCGCCGATCGAAAGCGTCCATTTCGGCAACGTGCCGATTGCCAAGGTCTTCGACCTCAAGGGCTTCAACCTGAACGCCAAGCTCGACATCGACCCGGACTTCCTAAAGGCCGATGACCATGGGCACGATCATGCCCACGGTCATGGGCACGGTCATGGTCATGGGCATGACCACGATCACGATCACCATCACCACCACGACCACGAACATGGCGAGCACTGCGACCACCCGCACCATCACCACCATGACGACGATGTGAAGTCCTTCGTGTTCCGGTCGGACCGGCCCTTCCATGCCGAGCGGCTGGAAGACTTCCTGGGTTCGATCGTGCAGGTGTATGGCCCGAAGATGCTGCGCTACAAGGGTGTGCTGTACATGAAGGGCCACGACCGCAAGGTCATCTTCCAGGGCGTGCACCAACTCATGGGCAGCGACCTGGGGCCGAAGTGGACCCCCGGCGAAAAGAAGCACAGCAAGATGGTGTTCATCGGCGTGGACCTGCCGCGTGACATCCTGCTGCAGGGCCTGGAGCAATGTCTGAGCTGACTACCGTTGCGCGGGCGCATCGGCGGGTTGGCGAGCGTGGCTACAATCGCGCCGCCCTGACGCCGGGTGGACCCGAATGCGCCGCAGGGGATGCCTCCTACCAGGGGGCTTGATGGCCGTTTGTCCTGGACGGAGCGCCCTCAGAAGGGTGCGCTACGGGTAGGACCGGATACGCCGAATCCAGGGTGAGGCACAGACTCCATGCCCCATGGCGGGTCTGGGTCGAAACCCTTGGGACCTGCCGCAAGAGGAGACCAAGTTGAGCAAGAGCAAGGCCAAGGCAGCACCGGCCAGTAAAAAGGCCCCCGCCGGTAAGTCGTCAAAGGCAAAGCCGGCGGCCAAACCCGCCCGCAAACCCGCCAAGCCAGTGGGGAAGGCAGCAGCCAAACCTGCCGCCAAACCCGCCAAACCCGCCGCCAAACCCAAGGCCAAAGCCGTTGGCAAGCCGGTGGCGAAACCCGCATCCAAGCCCTCTGCCAAGTCAACGCCCAAGTCAACACCCAAACCAACGCCAAAGCCCAAACCCACGCCGGCTGCCAAACCTGTGGCCAAACCCGCCAACAAGTCCAAGCCGACCAGCCCCAAGCCCAGCGCCAAGGTCGCCGTGAAAGCGGCCCCCGCCAAGCCCAAGGCACCAC
>JBEAWD010000007.1:0-20796 GCA_041160585.1 Pseudomonadota bacterium
GAGGCGGATCGGCGGCTGTTCGCGGGCGAACAGGTGGAGAGCTTGCCGCTGGCGCCTGAACTGTGCGAATGGCTGCAGGCCTTCACCAACGAGCACTTCGAGCCGGAGGAAACGCGCAAGGTCAGGGCCATGTCGTTTCTCAGCCCTGAAGAACGCGAGCGCCAGGGTCGTCGAGCCCGCGCTCAGCTGCAGACCGGCGAGCAGGATTTTTCATGAGCAGCGGGTCATCCGACGACGGCGGATTCCTTTCGCGCTGGTCACGACGAAAGGCGCAACTGCAGCAAGGCGAGCGGGCCGAGCCCAAGGCCGGCTTGCCTGCCCAGGAGCCGTCGACGGCCCATGCGCCGCAGTTCACCCAAGCACAGGCGGCGGCCGTAGGCCTGGCCAGCGCATCGGCGCTGCCGATGTCGGACCCGGCCGCAGCGACCCAGGGGGCTGCGCCTGACCCCAGCGCACCTTCGGTCGGCACCCAAGCCCAGGCACCCAAGCCTACGTTGCAGGACGTGGATCAGCTGGATGCGCAGTCCGATTACCGCAGCTTCGTGGCCCGCGATGTCGACCCTGAGGTGCGCAACGCGGCCTTCAAGAAGCTTTTCCATTCCGACCCGCACTTCAATGTGATGGACGGTCTGGATGTCTACATCGACGACTACAACACGCCCAACCCCTTGCCGGTGGCGGTGATGAAGACCCTGGTGCAGGCGCGCGCGCTGGGTCTGATCGATGACGAATTGAAGGAGCAGGAGCCACCGGTGGGCAAGGGCCTTGGGTCGGCGCAGGATCCGAACGGTGATGCCGCGCGTGATGCCGAGCGTGATGCCGAGCCCGATGCACCGGCGCCCGCGCTGACCCAGGACGCTGAAATGCCGGCCGCTGAAGTGCCGGCTGAAGCAGAGCTGGTGGAACTCAAGCTGGTGCCGGACCGGGCCAGCAACGACGAGCCGATCAGCGGGGCAGCGCCAGTAGCGGCAACTGCTGAAGGAACCGTCGTTCCGTTTCCTGGCCGTCCAGGCCGCGCAGGTCCAGCCTGAGTTCGCCGTCCTCGATGCGGCCGATCACCGGAATCGGCAGTTCACGCAACGCGCGCGCCATCTTCTCGGGGAAGGCACCGGAGCGCTTGCCGCCCGTGGGCGAGGCAATGGCCAGGCCCGCACTGTCCAGGCGGTCCACGGGCAGTGAGCCGCTGCCAATCTGACTGCGGCACTCGATCACCTTCACCTCGGCCCGCTCGCCCAGCACCGCCTGAAGCGCAGGGCGCAGCCGCTCCGCCTGAGCCTTGAGTTCGGCCGGCGAGCGCGTGAGCAGCCGCAATGCAGGCAAGCGCTGCGACAGACGATCCGGGTCGCGATACAGGCGCAGCGTGGCCTCCAGCGCGGCAATCGTCATCTTGTCCAGCCGCAGCGACCGCTTGAGAGGGCACTTCTTGATGCGTGCGATCAGGTCCTTGCGGCCCACGATCAGGCCGGCCTGCGGGCCACCCAGCAGCTTGTCACCGCTGAAGGTCACCACGTCCACGCCATTGGCGACGGATTCGGCCGGGGTGGGTTCATGCGGCAAACCCCAGCGCGTCAGGTCCATCAGCGTGCCTGCGCCCAGGTCTTCGGAGAACGGTATGCCGCGGCTGTGGCACAGGGCAGCCAGCTCGGCCGGCGGCACCGCGGCGGTGAAGCCTTGCACCAGGTAGTTGCTGGTGTGTACCTTCATCACCATGCCGGTCTTTGGGCCGATGGCCTCTTCAAAGTCGCGCAGATGGGTGCGGTTGGTGGTGCCCACTTCCACCAACTTGCAGCCCGCACGGCGCATGATGTCTGGGATCCGAAATGCGCCGCCGATCTCCACCAGTTCGCCGCGCGACACCGGAACTTCCTTCTTTTCGGCCAGCGCGCTCAAGACCAGCATCACCGCCGCGGCGTTGTTGTTCACCGCAGTGGCCGCTTCGGCCCCGGTGAACTCCCGCAGCAGCCCTTCGATGTGATCATCGCGGTCGCCGCGTGCGCCACGGCCCAGGTGGAACTCCAGGTTGCTGTAGCCCTGCATCACAGCCACCACGGCCTCGATGGCCTCGGGGGCCATCACCGCGCGGCCCAGGTTGGTGTGCAGCACCGTGCCGGTGAGGTTGATGACCGGGCGCAAGGCGGCCTGCGCCTCTTGCTGCAGCGTGCGGCTCACGACCGCCTCGAAGGCTTGCGGATCGAAGGGTGAGCCGCTGCCGCGCCAGGCATCGAGTGCGGCGCGTGCCGCCTTCAAGGTTGCTTGACGCCCGTGCTCGCCTTGCAGGCCACGTAGGGCGGGGCGTTCCAGCAGGCGGTCCATGGAGGGAGGGCGCTGGGTGGCCAAGGCAGGCGCTGAAGCCGTCGGCTGGACGGGCGCAGGTGTGTGCTTCATGCTCGCAATCAAGTTGGCGGAGGTGGGTGGGAGTCGAACCCACCTGGGACCGCTGCGCGGCCCCACCCGGTTTTGCAGACCGGACGCCCCACCGGGGGACGATCCGCCTCCTGCGGCAATCGAACTCAGCCGCCGAACATCTTGCGGGGGTCTCGCTTGAAGTGTCGCCCCACCGCATCCCGCTCGGTCAAACCGATCTCATCGAAGTACTCTACCAAAGGCACCGACAGGTGGCGGCTGACGCCCACCGATTCCCTCAGGTCCCGCACGTTCAATCGGTGGTTCGCATCCGCATCGGCCAGGGCCTTGGCGCGCAGCGCGAGTTCGAGCATCTGCTCGGTCTGGAACCAGTACTCGGCGCCCACCGCGTGAACCTTGCCCATGCGTTGCAGTCGCTGCAGCGTGCGCAGCACCTGATCCTTGCGCAGGGTACGGTCGCGCTCGAGCAACTCGCTCAGGCGCGGTGGCACAAAGCCACCTTCATCCAGCCAAGGCTTCAGGCGTTCCCAGATCAGCTTTTCGGTGCCTTGCAGCGTGGCTTCGTGGCCGGCCAGGGCCAGCGCCGCGCCGTTGCGCCGCAAGGCGGCCGAACGCACGAGCTGGCCCAGGAGAAGGGCAAACACCGCCGCTGTGGGCTTGTCGCGCACTTGGCGGGTCAGTTGTTCCTGGCTCAGGCCAGGGCTGTCAGGATTGCGCCGGTGGTGCGCACCCAGCGCTTCGGTGATGCGCTCTTCGTAACGCTTGAGTTGCGCTTGCGTGAACCACAGCGCTGCATCACCTTCGCCCACCAGCGCATGCGGCATCGTGGCGGCGGCCTGCTGCTGCGCGTCTTCCAGGGCCTGTGGCACGAGGTTCCAGGCCAGGGCAAAGGCACGTCGCTCAATGCCATAGGGGGACTCCAGGGCCAACAGCGCAGCCAAGGCTGCGCCGGGCGTGGGGGCCTCCATGGCCCGAAGGGCTTGCACGAGCTGCGTGCGGTGGCGCCGCGTGGGCGGCGGGTAGGGGTCGACCACCTGGCCACCGCCCAAGGTGCGCAGGGCCGACTGGTCTCGGATGATGAAGCGGTCGCCTCTGAGGGCACCGATGGGGCGGTCCAAGTCGAACTGCACCAGCGCGTGGCCGCCGGGTTGAAGGCTCGACCCTTCTAGCAGGGCCACCCGCGCGTTGACGTCTTCTGCGCCCAGGTGCAGGTGCACCGGCGTCCAGTGGGCCAGCGCCTTGGCTTCCGAGGGCAAGAGGCGCAGCCGCGCCGCGATGCGCTGTGTGGGGGCATGCAGTTCGTCGTGCACGAGCCAGTGCCCACGCTGCATCTGCTGCTTTTCCACGCCCACCAGGTTGAGGGCCAGGCGCTGTCCAGCCACGCCTTCTTCGGCCGTTTGGTTCTGCGCATGCAGGCCGCGTACGCGCACCTCCAGGCCCGAGGGGCTCAGGCGCAGTCGGTCGCCCACCTTCACGCGGCCACTGACGGCCGTACCGGTGACCACGGTACCGATGCCCGACAAGGTGAAGCTGCGGTCGATCGCGAGTCGGAAGTGGCCCTCCCGTGTGCGGGCCGGCGCCTGCACGCGCGCGGCTCGCAGGTGTTGGGCCAGGGCATCCAGCCCCGCGCCACTGATGCTGGACACCGGCAACACGCTCGCGTGCTCTAGGCCGGTGCCGCACAGCAGCGTGCGGATCTCTTGCCCTACCTGTTGCAAGCGGGTCTCATCGACCAGGTCGCACTTGCTCAGCGCCACCACCCCGCTTTGCAGGCCCAACAGGTCCAGGATGGCCAAGTGCTCGCGTGTTTGCGGCATGGGCCCATCGTCAGCGGCCACCACCAACATCACGTGGTCGATGCCCGTGGCACCGGCCAGCATGTTGCGCACCAGCTTTTCATGGCCGGGCACATCCACGAAGCCCAGCACCTGGCCGTCGTCCTGGGGTTGGTAGGCAAAGCCCAGGTCCACGGTGATGCCGCGTTCCTTCTCTTCCTTCAGGCGGTCGGCATCGATGCCCGTCAGGGCCTTCACGAGCGAAGTCTTGCCGTGGTCGATGTGGCCGGCGGTGCCGACGATCATGCTCAGGTCTCCGAGGCGGTCTCCAGGAACATCTCCCGGGAAAAGTTCATCCTACACGGCCCGGCCACGTTGCGAACCCCCACGGCGCAAGGGCGATGCGCCCTGAAGGACAATGCAAGGATGTTGGGTGTTACGTCCGAGTCCATGGCCCTGTCAGGCGAGCCGAATGCGGCTCTGCCGCGCATGACCCAGGCCGGCGGAGCCCTCACGCGTGAAATCGAGATTCTTGATGAGTATGGCCAGCGCCGCACCATCTCGATTCCCATCGAGCGGCCACTCACCGTGTTCGTGGACAAGCGCGAACTGGTGACCTTGATGACCCTGGGTTCGGCGCCTGAATTGCTGGTGCTGGGCTACTTGATCAACCAGCGGCTGATCGCCTCGCCGGCCGATCTGGATTCGATCACCGTCGATTGGGATGTTTCCGCAGCCGCGGTGAAGACCCGTGTGGGCATCGAACACATCGAAGCCCGCACCGCCAAGCGCGTGGTCACCACCGGTTGCGGCCAGGGTACGGTGTTCGGTGATGTGATGGCTGGGCTGGACACGATCGTGCTGCCCGATGCCGCGACCGCTCGCATCCGCCAAGGCACGCTGCAGGCGGTGCTGGAAACCATGCGTCAGCAAGACAGCGTTCACCGCAAGGCCGGCAGTGTGCACGGCTGCGCCCTCTTCAAGGGCGCGCAGCTGCTGATGTTCGTGGAAGACGTGGGCCGTCACAACGCCATCGACGCCATCGCCGGTTGGATGGCGCTGCAGGGGATCCAGGGTGGTGACAAGCTGTTCTACACCACTGGCCGCCTGACCAGCGAGATGGTGATGAAGGCCGCGCACATGGGCGTGCCGATGATCGTCTCGCGCAACGGCGTCACGCAAATGGGCCATGACTTGGCCACCCGTCTGGGCATGACGCTCTTCGGGCGGGCTTCCAACCGCCACTTCCTGTGCTACTGTGGCTTCGACCGTTTTGATTCAGAACCCGAACCCATGAGGCCTGCCGTGCGCGTGGTGTCTTCCGGCCCTGAGCTCGGGCCTGAGCCCGGCAAAGAGGACTAGGCCATGAGTACCCCCGCCCCCGCAACCCTTAGCCCCGGCGCGCTGCAAGGCGTGAGGGTGGTGGAGATGGGCCTGAGCGACGAGCAGATCGCTCAGTTGCGCCGAACGGGCGTCGTGGCCTGAATTCAGCGCAGGGCGCCGGCGTGCAGGTCGCGCAGGCGAACCGGGCCTGTTTCGGCCTCGATGGCGTCTCGCAAGGGGCGGCACAGGCGAAGTGCGAACAACACTTCCGCACACACGAACATCGGCCCCACCAACAGACCGATCAGGTCGTCCATGAAGGCGGGCTTGCGGCCTTCGTAATAGTGGCCGATGAACTGCAGCACCCAGCCCGCGGCGAACAGCCCGAAGCCCAACAGCGCCCAATGGTCTCCGGCTTGAGCCGCCATCCACTGGGCCAGCATCATGGCCAAGCCGTTGGCCATGATGACGCTGGCCGTCACCGGCAGGTGCCACCGGGTGAGGTACCACAGCGTGGCGGCCGCCCACAGGGCCCAGGCCGGCGTGAGCATCCAGGGCGAACCTGGGTCCAGCGGAATGGCGGGATACGACAGCAGCACGCCGATGCCCAGCACGATGAGCGGAATGCCCACCAGGTGGGTGGCGATGTTGCGCGGGTCGCGGTGATAGCCGGCGTACTGGATGAGCAGTGACGTGGTGTCGCGCAAGGGGTACCTCCAATGGCAGGTGTTCTGGGCACCCGCTTTTCCAGTGCGCAATGCTAATGCGCCTTCGACGGCATCGAGCCCCGGGGCTTCCCTAAAATGGTGCGCACCGGGCGATCACGCGCCCGGGAGCCCCAGGAGCCCCCATGAGCATCAAGAGCGACCGCTGGATCCGCCGCATGGCCGAGCAGCACGGCATGATCGAACCGTTCGAGCCGGGCCAGGTGCGCCACGCGGCGGACGGGCACAAGATCGTCAGCTACGGCACCAGCAGCTACGGCTACGACATCCGCTGCGCCCCCGAGTTCAAGGTGTTCACCAACATCCACAGCACCGTGGTGGATCCGAAGAACTTCGACGAGAAGAGCTTCGTGGACATCGAGGCCGATGTGTGCATCATCCCGCCGAATTCTTTCGCGCTGGCGCGCACGGTCGAATACTTTCGCATTCCGCGCAACGTGCTCACCATCTGCCTGGGCAAGAGCACCTACGCACGCTGCGGCATCATCGTCAACGTCACGCCCTTTGAGCCCGAGTGGGAAGGTTATGTGACGCTGGAGTTCAGCAACACCACGCCGCTGCCGGCCAAGATATACGCGGGCGAGGGCTGCGCGCAGGTGCTGTTCTTCGAAAGCGACGAGGTATGCGAAACCTCGTACAAGGACCGCGGCGGCAAGTACCAGGGCCAACGCGGGGTGACGCTGCCCAAGACTTGAGGGGTTTGCTTGGCCAGACCCGCTCAGCCCATAGGGTGCACCGGGTAGGTGCCTGGCACCAGGATCGAGCGGTCGACCTGGCGCAGCTGCGTGTGGCCGCAAAAGGCCATCGTCACATCCAGTTCCTTGTGCAGGATCTGCAGGGCCTTGGTGACGCCAGCCTCTCCCATGGCGCCCAGGCCGTAGACCATGGCGCGGCCGATCATGGTGCCGCGTGCGCCCAGCGCCCAGGCCTTGAGCACGTCCTGCCCACTGCGGATGCCGCCGTCCATCCACACCTCGGTCTTGGTGCCCACAGCCTGCACGATGGCCGGTAAGGCTTGGATGCTGGCCGGCGCGCCGTCGAGCTGGCGCCCGCCGTGGTTGCTCACCACGATAGCGTCCGCGCCGGCCTTGGCCGCCAATTCCGCATCCTCCACTTCCATGATGCCCTTGAGGATGAGCTTGCCGCCCCAGCGCTCTTTCACCCAGGCCACATCGTCCCAGTTCAGGCGCGGGTCGAACTGTTCGTTGGTCCAGGCGGAAAGCGACTTCATGTCGCTCACGCCCTTCACATGGCCCACCAGATTGCGGAAGGTGTGGCGATTCGTTTGTGCCATGCCCCACAGCCAGCGCGGCTTGGTAGCCAGATTCAGGATGTTGCGCAGCGTCGGGCGGGGCGGCGCAGACAAGCCGTTCTTGAGGTCCTTGTGGCGTTGTCCGATGACCTGAAGGTCCAGCGTGAGGATGAGCGCACTGCAGCGTGCGGCCTTGCAGCGGTCGATCATGCGGGCCATGGCATCCCGATCGCGCATCATGTAAAGCTGAAACCAGAAGGGTGCGCTGGTGTTTTCGGCCACGTCTTCAATGGAGCAGATGCTCATGGTGGACAGGGCGAAGGGGATGCCGAACTTCTCCGCGGCGCGCGCGGCGTGGATCTCGCCGTCGGCATGCTGCATGCCCGTCAGGCCCACCGGGGCGATGGCCACGGGCATCTTGGCGGCCTGCCCCACCATCTCCACGGCCGTGCTGCGCCCTTCCATGTTCACCGCCACGCGCTGGCGCAGCTTGATGCGCTGAAACTCGCTTTCGTTGGCGCGGTAGGTGCCTTCGGTCCATGAGCCTGAATCCGCATAGTCGTAGAACATGCGGGGCACGCGCTTTTCAGCCAGAACGCGCAGGTCTTCAATGTTGGTGATCACGGGCATGGGGCACTCCCTTCAAGGCGCAACACCGGATCCTATCCGCCCTGCAAGCCCTGCGGCCGCGCCAGGGATCCCGCCCGCACGCCCAAGAGGCGGATGCGCTGATCGAACTCCACGCGCTTGAGGCACTGGCCGCAGGCCTGGCGCAGCGCAGCCGATTCCTGCACCGCCTGCGCAAGGGTCAGTTCGCGCGTGACCGTTCGAAAGTCCTCGAACTTGAGCTTGATGCCCACGGTGCGGGCGGTGTAGCCCTTCTTCTGAAGGTCGGCGGCCAGGCGCTGTACCAGGTGGTCCAGTGCGCGGGCCAGTTCGGCGCGGTCGTGCTTCACATGCAGGTCGCGCTCGAAGGTGGTCTCGCGGCTCACCGACACCGGCTCGCTGTGGGTGACCACCGCGCGGTCGTCACGGCCATGGGCGGCCTCATGAAGCCAGCGGCCGTAGCTGCGCCCGAATCGTTGGATCAGCTCAGCGCGATCGGCTGCAGCGAGTTCGCCGATCGTGAACACACCGATGGCGGCCAGCGCCTTTTGCGCCTTGGGGCCGATGCCGTTGACCCGCGCCACGGGCAACGGCCAAATGCGCACAGGCACGTCGTCCATCGTCAGCACGGTCAGGCCGTTGGGCTTGTCGAGCTCGGAGGCGATCTTGCTCAGCAGCTTGTTGGGCGTGATGCCCATGGAGCAGGTCAGGCCGGTGGCCTCGCGAACCGAGTTGCGGATGCTCTGGCCCAAGGCGCGCACGCCACCACAGGGGTCGTGGCCCACCACGTCCTGCGCGCCGGGCACCTCGGTGAGGTCGATGTAGATCTCGTCGATGCCACGGTCTTCGATCACCGGCGCCACGTCGGCCACGGCCGCCTTGAACAGGCGCGAACAGCGGCGGTACTCATCGAAGTCCACCGGCAGCAGCACCGTTTGAGGGGCCCGGTCGGCGGCGCGGGCCAGGGCCATGCCCGAGTGCAGGCCCAAGGCACGCGCCTCATAGGTGGCGGTGGTGGCCACGCCGCGGCCACGGTAGCCCGCCAGGGTGGCAAAGCGCCAGCGCCCATCGGCTTGGCGGTCCGGCGCATGGCGGCGGCTGCCACCGATCACCACCGGCTGACCGCGAAGCTCGGGGTAGCGCAACAGCTCCACCGAGGCGTAGAACGCGTCCATGTCCAGGTGGGCGATCCAGCGGCGCGGCATAGGGGCGTGCGCCGAGCCGCCAGGTTCAGGCAGTTGCCAAGCGCGCCCGGTGCCGCTGCACCTCTTCCAGCACCCGCACCGGTGACGTGCCGCCCAGCACCTGTCGCGCCTGGAGTGATCCGGCCAGGCTCAACACCTCATGCACATCGGATTCGATCCGTGCGTCGAAGGCTTGCAAGTCGGCCAGGCTCAGTTCGGACAGGTCCACGCCTCGGCCCAGTGCCGTCTTCACTGCGTGCGCCACCACTTCATGGGCATCGCGGAAGGGCAGGCCCTTCTTCACCAGGTAGTCGGCCAGGTCGGTGGCGGTGGCATAGCCGCGAAGGGCCGCGCGCTGCATGGCCTCAGGCTTCACGCGGATGCCCTGCACCATCTCGGCCATGATCCGCAGCGTGTCGCGTACCGTGTCCACGGTGTCGAACAGCGGCTCCTTATCTTCCTGGTTGTCCTTGTTGTAGGTCAGTGGCTGGCCCTTCATCAGCACCAGCAGCGCATTGAGGTGCCCATACACGCGCGCCGTCTTGCCGCGCGCCAGTTCGGCCACGTCGGGGTTGCGCTTCTGCGGCATGATCGATGAACCCGTGCAGTAGCGGTCGGCCAGGTCGATGTAGCCGAAGTTCTGGTTCATCCAGATGATGATCTCCTCGCTGATGCGCGATACATGCATCATCACCAGCGAGGCGAAGGCGGTGAACTCGATGGCGAAATCGCGGTCGCTGACCGCGTCAAGACTGTTGCGGCACACGGCCTCGAAGCCCAGCGTGCGCGCCACGCGTTCGCGGTCCAGCGGGTAGCTGGTGCCGGCCAGTGCGGCGGCGCCCAGGGGCAGGGTGTTCACGCGGCTTCGGATCTCGACCAGGCGCTGCTCGTCGCGGTGGAACATTTCCACATAGGCCAGCAGGTGGTGTGCAAAGCTCACCGGCTGCGCCACCTGCAGGTGCGTGTAGCCCGGCATGATGGTGTGGGCGTGTTCGGCGGCCAGGTCGACCAGCGAGGCCTGCATCTGCCGCAGCAGGGGCAGCAGTTGGTCGATTTCGACGCGCAGCCACAGGCGCACGTCGGTGGCCACCTGGTCGTTGCGCGATCGCCCCGTGTGCAGCCGCTTGCCCGCGTCTCCCACCAGTTGCGTCAAGCGCGCCTCGATGTTCAGGTGCACATCTTCGAGGTCCAGCTTCCATTCGAAGGTGCCGGCTTCGATTTCCTGGCGGATCTGCGCCATGCCGCGCTGGATATCGGCCAGGTCTTGCGCGGCGATGATGCCTTGCGCGCACAGCATTTCCGCGTGCGCCAAGCTGCCGTCGATATCGGCCTGCCACAGGCGCTTGTCGAAAAAGACACTGGCCGTGTAGCGCTTGACCAGCTCGCTCATCGGTTCGCTGAAGAGCGCCGACCAGGCTTGGTGCTTGTTCTCTAAAGGGTTGGTGGCCATGGTGGAAGTCAATGCGCCCCGGCCAGGGTGGCCAGGATGTGCAGCAGTGCCAGGCGGTAGCCCGATACGCCCAGCCCGACGATGCAGCCCTTGGCGATGCCACTCAGGTAGGAGTGGCGGCGGAAGTCCTCGCGCGCGTGCACATTGCTGATGTGCACCTCGATGAAGGGCAGTGCGGTGCCGGCCAGCGCGTCACGCAGCGCGATGCTGGTGTGGGTGTAGGCGCCAGGGTTGATGATCACCCAGGCAACGCCTTCGGCGCGAGCCTGGTGAATGCGGTCGATCAGAGCGCCTTCGTGGTTGGACTGAAAGGTCAGCAGTCTTGCACCGGCAGCCTTGGCCTGCGCCTTGAGCTCGCGCTCGATGTCGGGCAGGGTCGTGTGGCCGTACACCTCGGGCTCGCGTGTGCCCAGCAGGTTCAGGTTGGGGCCATTGATCAGAAGGATCTTGGTCATCGCAGCAGGGCGCCGGGGCTTGGCAAGGCGCACCGCGCCGAGCGGGCCACCGGGGCCGATTTCTGTGGTGGGGCCCTATTGTCGCCGGTCCAGTCGTGCCATTCATGGGCACTTGGCGGAGGCTGTGAGATTCGAACTCACGGACGGTTGCCCGTCGGCAGTTTTCAAGACTGCTGGGTTAAACCACTCCCCCAAGCCTCCGAAGCCCCTTAGTGTACCGGCGGCACGCCCGGTACTTGCGCCGCTTCGCAGGCCACCTGAAGCACCTCGCGCCGCCCACCGTCGACACGCACGCCCGTCAGGCGGCCGCCCCACACGCAGCCGGTGTCCAGGGCCAACAGATCGGGCCGGTTGATCAGGCCCAGCGTGCTCCAGTGGCCAAAGGCCATGGGCGTGCCCGCCGTTGCGCGCTGCGGCAGCTCGAACCAGGGCTGCAGCCCCGCGGGGGCCTGGTCCGTTCCTTCCTTGACCATGAAATCCTGCGTGCCGTCGGGCGCGCACCAGCGCATGCGGGTGAGCGCATTGATGATCAAGCGCCACCGGTCCGGGCCCTGCAGGGCATCGTTCCACCGCGCCGGCTCGTTGCCGTACATCAGGGGCAGGAAATCGGCCAAGGCCGGGCCTTGCAGCATGGTTTGCACCTCGGCCGCATGCGCCAGGGTGTTGCTGGCGCTCCACTGTGGGGGTACGCCGGCGTGTACGCACAGCCAGCCCTCGGCTTCTACCGCCAGGGGCCGTTGGCGCAGCCAGTCCAAGAGCGCGGCGCGGTCAGGTGCCCGCAGCACGTCGTTTAGCGTGTCGCTGCGGTGCGCCGGCCGCACGCCATGGGCCACGGCCAGCAGGTGCAGGTCGTGGTTGCCCAGCAAGGCCTGGGCGCTGCCGCCCATGGCCATCAGCCGCCGCAGTGTGGCCGCCGATTCCGGCCCGCGGTTGACCAGGTCGCCCAGCACCGTCAAGCGGTGGCGCGAGGGCGAGAAGTCCCACAGCGCCAGCAAGCGTTCGAAGGCGCCCAGGCAGCCTTGCAGGTCGCCGATCAGCAGATGCATCGTGTGATTCTGCTACGCTTTGAGCTGTCTGCACTTCTTGCCGCCAGCGGCCAGGCCCCTGGGCCGAAGCACGGCGCGGCACCCACATGGACCTTGCGTTACTCGTTGGCCTGATTCTGATCAACGCCCTTTTCGCCATGTCGGAAATGGCCTTGTCGGCCAGCCGCAAGGCGCGGTTGCAGGTTCTGGTGGAAGCCGGCGACCCGGGCGCCGTGGCCGCCATGGACCTGCACGACAAGCCCACCAAGTTCCTGTCCACCGTCCAGATCGGCATCACCTCCATCGGCGTGCTCAACGGCATCGTTGGTGAGGCTGCATTCGCTGGACCGCTGTCGGCGTGGCTGCAGGAGCAGCTTCCCCTTTCGCCCACCGTGGCCGGATGGACGGCCACCGGCCTGGTGGTGCTCATCATCACCTTCGTGACGATCATCTTCGGCGAACTCGTGCCCAAGCGCATCGGGCAGTTGCACCCTGAAGCCGTGGCCGTGGTCATGGCGAGGCCCATGCAGGCGCTTTCGAGGGCCACACGGCCCTTCGTGGCCCTGTTGTCCCTGAGCACCGATGCGGTCCTGCGGCTCTTGGGGCAGCATCGAAAGGCCGGGCCTGGCGTGACCGAAGAGGAGATCGCCGCCAGCCTGGAAGAGGGCCTGGAAAGCGGGGTGATCGAACAGCAGGAGCACCAGATGGTGCGCAACGTGTTCCGCCTGGATGAGCGTCAAGTGGGCTCGATGATGGTGCCGCGCAACGATGTGGTGTGGCTGGACATCAACGCCCCCTTGGCCGAACAGCTGCGCATCATCGGAGAACACGCCCACAGCCGCTACCCGGTGTGCCGCGACGGCTTGCACGATGTGGTGGGCGTGGTGTCTTCAAGCGTCGCCTTGCCGGCCCTGGCCCGTGGGGAAACACTGGACATTGCCCGGCTGCTGCACCCGGCCGTGTTCGTGCCCGAGACCCTCACGGGCATGGAACTGTTGGAGCAGTTCCGCCTGTCCACCGACGAACTGGTGTTCGTGGTCGACGAATACGGCGAGGTACAGGGGGTGATCACGGTGCGTGACCTGCTGGAAGCCATCACCGGTGAATTCAGTGCGCCAAGCGACGACAATCCCTGGGCTGTCGAGCGCGGGGATGGTTCCTGGCTGCTCGATGGTCTGATCCCCGCCCCGGAGCTGAAGGACAGGCTGGACATCAAGGAGCTGCCCGATGAGGAACGTGGTCGCTACAACACCTTGGCCGGCATGATCATGCTGCTGCTGGGCCGCGTGCCCCGAACGGCGGATTCGGTCCAATGGGCCGGTTGGCAGTTCGAGGTGGTGGATCTGGACGGCAAACGCATCGACAAGGTGCTGGCCACGCCCCTCGTGATTCCTGGAGAAACGATTCAATGAGTACCCCTGAACAAGCCGCTTCGGCCACCCCCAAGGACAACCTGTACACCGAGCTGCAGGCCCTGGACCGCGGCACGCACCGCCAGATGCGCCTGTCGCGCCTGGTGCACAGCGACCACAGTCCCGCCCGCGGCATGAACTCGATGTTCGCCAACGCGGTGGAATTCATGGACCTGGCGCGCGAGTACCCGGTGGTGTTCGTGCGCGCGGGCGACCCGGCGGCCAACAACGGCAAGCTGGAGGTGTCTCCGGTGGCGGTACTCGGCCTCAAGCGCGGTGAGAACCTCTTCCTCAAGGAGGATGGGTCCTGGTCGGCCTCCTATGTGCCGGCCATGCTGCGCTCCTATCCCTTCGCCCTGGTCCACACGGAGGACAACAACTACATCGTGTGCTTCGACAAGGCCTGGAGCGGGTTCTCCGAACAGGAGGGCGAGCGCCTGTTCGACGACGCGGGTGAGCCCACCGAGTTCATGAAGGGCGTGCAGGGTTACCTGGAACAGCTCGACGCCGAGATGCAGCGCACACGGGCCTTCTGCCAACGCCTGGTGGAACTGGAGCTGCTGCAGGACATGCGCTTTGACGCCCAGATGGAGGGCGGCCAGACCCTGGTGGTGGATGGTTTCCTGGCCGTCAACGAACAGAAGCTCGCCGAGCTGCCCGACGCCACCGTGGTGGAGCTCCACCGCAGCGGCATCCTGGCGCTGCTTTACGCGCACATCGGCTCCATGGCCATGATGCGCCGCTTGGTGGAGCGTCGAGTGGCGCTCAACTTGCCGGTGTGACGGACCTGGGCGGGGCTTCGGTCATGAGCAACGCCTACGCCCAGATGTTGGCCTGTCCCCAGGCCACTCGCCTGCTGTCGCCGGCGGCCGTGCTGCACGCCATGCTGGACTTGGAGCGAGCCATGGTGTTGGCCCAAGCCGAACTGGGCTTGGTGGACCGTGCCCATGCGCAGACGGTGACCGACTGCTGTCTGATCTGTGCGGCTGACCTTCAGGCTGAGCCGCATGCCCAAGATCTGGTGGCGCAGGCGGCAGCCGCCGGCAGCCTGGCCATCCCCTTGGTGAACAGGCTCAAGGCCACCGTGCGCGATCGCGACGCGAAGGCCTTGGCCGCGGCGCACTTGGGGGCCACCAGCCAAGACCTGATCGACACCGCGATGTCGCTGCAGGGCCGGCAGGTGCTGGCCCTCATCGATGAACAGGTTCGGCGCGCGCTGCAGGCCATCGTCAAATTGAAGCGGGCCCATGGGCGGTCGCCTCTGGTGGCAAGCACCTTGATGCAGCCCGCGGCGCCCACCGTGTTGGAGGCGCGACTACTGAATTGGGCCCTGCCCCTGCAGCGCAGCCGACAGCAGCTGGTTGAGCGTGGCCGGGCAGCCTTCACGCTTCAGTTGGCCGGCGCCGTGGGCGACGGGGCGGCGTGGGGCTCCAAGGCCGTGGCCTTGCGGCAGGCCGTGGCCGATCGGCTGGGATTGCCCCTGCATCCCTGGGCCTGGCATGCGCAGCGCGACGATGGTGCACGCTTGGCCGCCGAACTGGGAGTCTTGGTGGGCGCGCTGGCCAAGGTGGGGCTGGATGTGGCGCTCATGTCGCAGGCCGAGGTGGGCGAGCTTCAGGAATCGGTGGCGGTGGGCCGTGGGGGGTCTTCGGCCATGCCGCACAAGCGCAACCCGGTGGGCGCGATGGTGGCCTTGGCGGCGCTGCAGCGCGCGCCGCAGCGCGTGGCGTCCGCCATCGCGTGCATGGCCTCCCCGTATGAGCGTGGCTTGGGCCAATGGCAGGCAGAAGGCGCCGAACTGGCCGACTTGCTGATCATCGCGGCCGGATCTGCCACCGCCATGGCCAATGCCTTGGAACACGCGGCCGTCGACCCCGCGAAGATGGCCGAGAACCTGAAGGCGTTTCACGACGCCACCGGTGTGCCGCCACGCGCGATGGGCGCCGAGGCCTCAAGCCTGGACCCCGAGCGCGAGCGCCTGTGGGCCGAATTGGAATCCTGCATTTAGCCATGAGCCACGAACCCATGCCCTCGCGTGACGACGATTTCGACCGCGGCCTTCGCAACCGAACCGCCGTGCTCGGCGAAGACTGGGTACGCAAGTCTACGGAAGGCGCCAATGGCTTCAATGCCGACTTCCAGCAACTCATCACGCGCTACGCCTGGCATGAGATCTGGGGGCGCCCTGGACTGGACCACACCACGCGGCGCCTGTTGGTCTTGGGCATGACCATGGGCATGGCGCGCTGGGAGGAATTCGAGTTGCACTGCCGCGCGGCGCTGCGTGGCGGGGTGCCGCTGGACAAGATTCAGGAAACCCTCATGCAGGGGGCCATCTACTGCGGCGTGCCCGCGGCCAACACGGCGTTCAAGATCACCACGGGCATCCTGCGCGAAGAAGGCCTGCTGCCTGGGCCGGCCCCGCTGACACCGGATGTGCGCGTGCAGTTTCACCACACCTTCAGCCAGCCGCAGTTGCGGGTGGCGCTGCAGGGTGTGGCGCAGGGCCAGCCCGTGGTGCTCAGCCACGCACTGGGCCTGGACCTGCATATGTGGGACGACATCGCGGCTGAATTGGCGCGCGACCATCCGGTGTTGCGCTACGACCACCGCGGCCACGGTGGCTCAGGCAGCGGACCGGGGGCCTTCACGATGCAGGACCTGGTGGAAGATGCCGCGCGCGTGATTCATGAGTGGGGCCGTGGGCCGGTGGCCTTTGTGGGCCTGTCGATGGGCGGCATGGTCGGCCAGGGCTTGGCCATTCAGCACCCCGATTGCGTGTCTCGGTTGTTTTTGGCCAACACCACGGCCGTGTACACGCCGCAGGCCCGCGAAGCCTGGTCCACGCGTGTGCAGGCGGTTCAGGCCTCGGGCATGAGCGCTGTGGCCGATATGGTGGTGCAGCGCTACCTGAATGAGTCCTACCGTGCGGCCAACCCCGATGTGGTTCAGCGCGTGCGCGCTACGCTGCTGTGCCAGGATGCGCACAGCTATGCCCTGGCCTGTCAGGCAGTGGCCGGCGTGGACTGGCTGGATCAGCTCAACCGCATCAGCTGCCCCACCCATGTGTTGGCCGGTGCCTTGGATGCCGGTGCCACGCCCGCGATGGCGCAGGAACTGGCTCAGCGAATCCCCGGCGCGCAGCTCACCGTGCTGCCGAAGGCCAGCCACCTGAGCGTGGCGGAGTGCCCGGCAGAGTGTGTCCAATTGTTGCGGGCGTGGTTGGTCGGCGCGTAGCGTCCCTCAATGGGTTCCACAGCCTGAGCGGCCAGGGGACCCGATGCCTCTTCGTTGATCGTGGTCAATCTGGGCCTCAATGGATTGCGCTCTTCGTAGAGACTTGAACTGTCCGATGCTTCGATAGTTCGGCTCTATGAAAAATCGGGAAGTACCTGCGGGTGCGACGATCTTTGGTCGTCGCCTCAGGCAGGCGAGGAAGTGGGCCGGATTGCCACAGGATCGTTTGGGTGTGGCCATTGGCCTGGACGAGACCACCAGCAGTGCCCGCATCAGCCGGTATGAGACCGGCGTTCATGAGCCACCGATTGCCACCGCCCGTCTGTTGGCAGCGGAACTGGGCGTGCCCCTGGCGTTTCTGTATTGCGACGATGAGGACCTGGCCTTGGCGCTGCTGAACCTGGCGGCGATGTCGTGCACGGAGCGAAGGCGTCTGCAGCGCCAAATGGGTTGGGCCTGGCCGGCCTGAGGCCTGAAGTCTGAAGTCTGAGTAGTAGCCCCCGGGCACTCAGGCATCGGCTTGTCTTATCCTCCGGTCTACTTGCGCATGGGGCGCAGGTGACTTGGAGCAGGCCTTGAGCAACCGCACAGCCCCCCCGTTTCGAGCCGACCACGTCGGCAGCTTTCTGCGTCCGACCTACCTGTTGGAGGCGCGAGAGGCGCACTTTGTGCGCAAGAGCCTGTCGGCCGAGCAATTGCGTGAAGTGGAAGACCGCGCCATTGCCGAAATCGTCCAGTTCCAACGCGACGTAGGGCTGCAGAGCATCACCGACGGTGAGTTCAGGCGAACCTATTTCCACATCGACTTCCTGCAGCAGATGGGTGGCGTCAAGACGGACATTCCGGTGACCGTGCGCCGGCCCGACGGCACCGAGGAACTGGCGCCCCCTGTGATTCGCGTGGTGGACAAGGTTCGGCATGTGCGCGACATCCAGCGGGCTGATTTCAACTACCTGCAGCAGCAGGTGGCGGCATGCGCGGACCCCGCATTGACGCCCAAGGTCACGATCCCATCGCCCACCATGCTGCACTTCCGAGGGGGTCGCGCGGGCATCAGCCGCGAGGCCTACCCCGAACTCGACCCGGTGTTCTACGACGATGTGGCGCAGGCCTATGCCGAGGAACTGCACAGCCTGTACCAGGCCGGATGCCGCTATGTGCAGATGGATGACACCAATCTGGCCTACCTGTGTGATGAAAAGATGCGCGAGGCCGCCCGTCAGCGGGGCGACGACCCCAACGAGCTACCCCACCGGTATGCGCAGTTCATCAACAAGGTGGTGGACCGCAAGCCTGAGGGCATGACCTTGGCCATGCACCTTTGCCGCGGCAACTTCAAGAGCACGCATGCCGCCTCGGGCAACTACGAGCCGGTGGCCGAGGCGCTGCTGTCGGAGATGAAGCTCGACGCGTTCTTCCTGGAATACGACGACGATCGGTCCGGAGACTTCCGTCCCCTGCGCTTCCTGGGCAAGGGTAAGGTGGTGGTGCTGGGCCTGGTGACCACGAAGTTCGGTCAACTCGAAAGCAAGGACAGCCTCAAGCGGCGTATCGACGAGGCTGCGCGCTACGTGCCGTTGGAGCAGTTGTGCTTGAGTCCCCAATGTGGCTTCTCCAGCACCGTACACGGCAACAACATTGCGGTGGAAGACCAGCGCAGCAAGCTGCGTCTGGTGGTGGAAACCGCCGATGAAGTTTGGGGGCGGTGAGCATCACCGTCCTATCATGGCCAATCACAACGACATCAAGGAGACCAACATGAAGGTACGCCATCCTCTGCAACGCGCCCTGTCTGCGGTGGCGCTCTCGGGCCTGATCGCGGCAAGCGTGTCGCAGGCCCAGGCCCAGGAAGTCACGCTCAAGTTCCACCACATCTGGAACCCGCAGGCCATGGCCTCGGTCAATGTGATCGGACCCTGGTGCGAGAAGATCGCCAAGGAGTCCAATAACCGATTGAAGTGTCAGATCCTGCCGGCCATGAGCGGTGGTGGTACCCCGGCGCAACTGGTCGACCGCGTCAAGGACGGCGTGGACGATGTGGTGATCACCTTGCCGGGCTACACCGCCGGGCGATTCCCCAGCACCGAGGTGTTCGAGTTGCCCTTCATGTGCAATTCGGCCGAAGTGGGCGCCCAAGCCACCTGGGTCTACATGAACAAGCACTCCACCAAGGAATTCCCCGGCACCAAGTTGCTGGCGACCTGGGTGCACGATGAGGGCTATGTCCACACCAATGCGCGTCAGGTGAGGACGCTGGCCGATTTCAAGGGACTCAAGATGCGGGCCCCGACGCGCCAGACCAACAAGCTGCTGGCTTCGCTGGGCGCCACGCCGGTGGGCATGCCGCTGCCGGCGATCCCCGATGCGGTGAGCAAGGGCACCATCGACGGCTTCCTGCTGCCCTGGGAAGTGATGCCTTCGCTCAAGCTGCACGAGATGGTGAAGTTTCACAGCGAGACCGATCCGTCTCGGCCAGCCCTGTACAGCGCGGTGTTCGTGTTCGCCATGAACCAGGCCAAGTACGACAGCCTGCCCGCCGATCTGAAGAAGGTGATCGACAACAACAGCGGTGCGGCGCTGTCGCAGCAGATCGGCAAGATCTGGGACAACAGCCAGGCCGCTGGGCGCAAGGCCGCCCAGGACCGCGGCAACACCTTCTACACGATCCCCGGGTCTGAGCTCGACAATTGGGTGAAGGCATCGGCGCCGCTCTACGACGATTGGGTGGCCGACATGGACAAGCGTGGCGCCAACGGTAAGGCCTTGCTGTCCGAGGCGCGCGAACTGCTCACGCGTTTCCGCAAGTGATGGGTCGACCCCAGGCCTGAGCCCCCGTCATGCAGCGGTGGCTCAGTCGACTGTCTGGCGGCTTCGCGCTGGCGGGCGCTGCCGTGGCACTTCTGGTGGCCGCCATGGCGGTGTGGAGCATTGCCGGGCGCTATGTGCTGAGCCGTCCGGTGATGGGGGATGTCGAGATCACCCAGATGGGCATCGCCTTGTCCATCTCCCTGTGCCTGCCCTGGTGCCAACTGCAACGGGCACACATCATCGTGGACTTCTTCACGCAGCGGATGGGTGAGGCCATGAACAGGGCGCTCGACGCCCTGGGCTGCGTGCTGATGGCGGTGATGGGCTTGCTGTTGGCGTGGCGCACCATGGTCGGCGCCATGTCGGTGGCCGATGCCTTCGAGCAGACGATGATTCTGGGCTTGCCCATGTGGTGGGCCTATGCCGGGCTGGCGCCTGGCCTGTTGCTCAGTGCGGTGGTAGCGCTTTGGCAGGCCGCGAGGCTGGCCGCTGGTGGGGATTCGGCGCACCCATCGGGCTCAACCTTGGAAGACGCCGCATGAGCGGAGCGGCCATTGGCCTGCTGATGTTCGGGGGCATGCTGCTGCTCATGGCCTTGCGCATCCCCATCGCCGCGGCGATGTTCATTCCGGGCGCACTGGGCTATTGGGCGTTGACCAACGACACGGCGCTGCTCAATCACCTCAAGGGGGCCTCGGTGGCGCGGCTGACGGTCTACGACCTGTCGGTCATTCCCTTGTTCCTGCTGATGGGGCAGTTCGCCACGCAGGGGGGACTGAGCCGCGCGCTGTTTCGGGCTGCGGCCTCGCTGCTGGGCCACATCCGGGGCGGGCTGGGCATGGCCTCCATCCTGGCCGCTGGCGCTTTCGGCGCGGTGTGCGGTTCCTCGGTGGCCACGGCCGCCACCATCACCCAGGTGGCCTACCCGCAAATGAAGGCGCACGGTTACGCCGGGCGCCTGAGCACCGCCACCCTGGCCACCGGAGGCACCCTGGGCATCCTGATTCCGCCTTCGGTCCCGTTGGTCGTCTATGCGATCCTGACCGAACAGAACATCGCCAAGCTCTTTGCCGCGGCGATGATCCCGGGCTTGTTGGCCATGCTGGGCTACATCGTGGTGCTGGCCCTGATCTGCCGAGCCCATCCTGAGCTGGCGCCTTCGTCGCCCAAGGTGGGGTGG
>JBEAWD010000135.1:0-2786 GCA_041160585.1 Pseudomonadota bacterium
GGCCTCAGATGACGCTCTGCGTAGGCGACCGTCTCTGGATCATCGTGTGGATCGAGCAGCTTCTCGACCTGAGCAAGCAGGCCCAGCGCCTGAAGCACCTTGAGAAGATTGCCCAGGGCGACGCCATCCGCACCTGCTTCCAGAGATCGAACGGTCGAGGTGGAAACGTCGGCCAGGTGGCCGAGTTCTTCTTGTGTCAGGCCGCGCAGCTTCCTCGCCAGCGTGACCCGCACGCCCAGTCGCTCCAGGGCGCCGCCCACCACGACGGGAACGGGTCGCGCTTTCGAGCTTCGCGAGGATGGAGAGGTGTCGGACATAGAGGCGATTCTAGGTGTTTTCGTTGCCATAGAAATGAGATCTGGCTGTCGGACACTGGAAAGACGTTGATTCACCCTAGATCAAGCACGTGGGAGTCGCTCCTCGGCGCACGGTTCGGCTCGACACGATGCGCGGACGGACTTCGTTGCCTAGGCAGCGAAACATGGACACCAATCGTTCCCATAACAACGAATTCACCGATGGAGAGCGGCGAGGATCCCACTGGTTCAGCGAAGCTCCCCAGGTTGAAGCCCTGCCTGAACAGAACCGGGGTGCGGCCTGCCTCATCCATCGCCCGGCGTATGGCTCACCGGCTGTGCCCTGACTCCGGCCATGTCCTGGGTTTCGGGAAGATGAGCGTCGGCGCAGGCATCGCCGGGACCACGTTCGCCGGCAGCCCCTCTGAACGTCACCAGTTGAGGTCCCGAAGCGGGCCAATACCGAACCTCAGCCGCGCCAAGTCAGGTCGACTCCCCCCGTTGGAAGACGCGCTTCGCCGCAACCGGTGTCTGGTTTGCTGACGTCAGACGCAACAATTCGCCTGCAGGCCTTTCTCTGAACGTTGCCGCGCATGGGCGATTCGGCTTGAGACATGACCCCGGGACATGGCCGAGGTCATCATGGGAGGGGCTTGAGCGCGCCAGAAAGGGTGACCGGCGCGCCGGCATCAGCTACACTGCACCCCAACGGTCGGGGCAAGCCTGCAGTGTGCAGGTTGGACTTTCCGGCCGGTTAGATGCCAAGCGGTACTGTTTGGTTTTGGTCGGATCAGGGGCTGGATGAGCTAAGTGCTTGTCGGCACAGCAAGAAACCGATTAATAACCTTTAACGCAGTATCTGGCCGCGGGGGATACTAGGGCTCATAACCCAAAGGTCGCAAGTTCAAATCTTGCCCCCGCAACCAAGAAAACAGCAGCTAGATCAACGAGTTAGATGCGAAGCGAAAGCCACCCAACTGGGTGGCTTTTTGCTTTGTGCCCATCCTGTGCCCACTTTGTGCCCCGGCTGTGCCCATCTCTTGCGGAGGTGCCTTTGAGTTGACCGTTGGGCTTTGTGCCGATCGTCGCGACACGCGGATCGGTCATCCGCGAGCCAGCCGCCTAGTTGCGCGAGCCGCGTTGGGCATGAACCCTTCAGTGGCTTGGGTTTACCGGCTGCTGGTGCTGGCGTCATCGCGGCAGCCGGCGCGGTGCCCGGTGCATCTCCGGTAGATCGCGCCGGTGTGCCGGGCGGTGAGGCCCGCGGGTGCGCCGGCTCGTAAGCGTGGCCTTAAGGCCGCATTGCCCCTCCGTTCGGCAATGAGCACGATCTGATGATTCGTGCCCCGCTTGTAGGTGTGCACGTAACCAGCAGATGCACACCATGGACGGCGAGCGAGTCACGAAGCCCAAGGACAGCCGGCGCAGGCACAGCGACGCGTTCAAGCACGTGCTGGTGGAGCGTAGCTTGGTGCCAGGTGCCTCCGTGGCGGCCATCGCTCAGGATGCCGGCGTCAATGCCACCCGGCTGTTCAACTGGCGTCGGCTGCATCTGCAGGCTGCAGTACCGGCGGCTGCCGAGGAGCCTCGCGGCCCGGTGCTGTTGCCAGTGACAGTCGTCGAGCCGAAGTCCGCCTCGACCCCACCTCTGCCTGCAGCACCAACGCCTGCGCCCGCGGCGCGCCCACCGGCCGGCAGCATCGAGATCAACATCCGCGGCACGGTGGTGCGGGTGCGCGGCAACTCAACGAAATCTTCTCGCCGAGAACAAGGTAACTACCGCTCGTCTCTCCAGCTGGAACTGGCAGCCATCCGCCCTAGACAAAAAAGAGCGCGACAATCGCGGCAGAAGCGCGACACGGCACAGGCCTACGCTTCCGCCCTGGGAATGGACTTCACCTGCGCCGAAGTCCACTCGATGAGAGAGTTGTTCAGGTCGCTAGATAGGTTTGCAGGATTGGCTTTGAAGACTCCGAGCAGGCGATTGCGCTCCATGAAGAGCCCATTGACTGGCGTCGCTGCTTTCCGCAGCTCGAGTCCATCGGAGAATGCAAACGGCATGGCGAACCCCTTAACTGGATGCGAATTGAAGCTGACAACCTTCGACCAAATGTTCATGTCTGGCGTGTGTCTCTTTTCGACCCAATTCTTTCCACTGGCGCACTGAATCATGAAGACAGGGAAAGAGGACTCGCCGTCCGCAAACGAGTGGTAGACCAATAGGTCTAGTCCAAGCTCGTTAGCCGAATTTGTCACGTGAGTGTCGATCTCCGCACCTGCCTTCTCTGACAGATCGCCAATCATTCCGTCGATTGTCGCTCGCAGCCTGACGGCATTCGTGGGTGACCAGCCTAGCCTCCGAACGGTCCAACCGGTGAAGCGCTTCTCAACGGATTCGGCGACCAAACGCTCGAACATGTCGCCGTGCGTAGCGGGGGGCGTTGACCACCCGCCTGCCCACGCTGGATAGACTTCCGCACATGACAACGC
>JBEAWD010000141.1:0-3640 GCA_041160585.1 Pseudomonadota bacterium
CTTCATGGCTTTGCCGATGTTCGGGGCCAACCCACCGTCTGACACAAGAGCAGCTGTTGATCCTCATTCAATCCCATGGCGGATGAGAGGGCGCGGTGGTCGAACCAGGCCCGGATCACCGTGGCAAGCCCATTCGCTGCACAAAACAGATAGACGTTCTGCGCCATGGCGCCCGCCGCAGCGTAGGCATAAGGTTCGCGCTGGGCCGCCGGAACCAGTTTCATGCGGTCGTGCTGGGCCACGTACACCAAATCCAGTGGCGCGGTGTCCACAAAATCCTGGTAACCGGTGACCCGGCGCACGTCGCTGGCCACGGTCAGTTTCAAGGCATGTTCGGCCGGGTCATACAGCATCAATCCTTGCGGCATGGCCACATACAGCTGCACCTCCTGCGAGTTCATCGCACTGGGCGCGGTGCGGCCGCCGAGTTCGGGCCGGTTGATGCCGGCCGCCGACCACAGCAGGTCGGACAACAAGGGCGCCTCCAGTGCAGCTGCGTCAAATTCGCGCGACGATGCGCGGTGCTGCAGAGCCTGCATCAGGCCCATGCCACCGCCGCGCCCCGCCGGTGGCAACACGACGGCAGGTGTATCTGAGGGGGGATGTGGTTTGAGCTGTCCCATCAAACCCAGAGCGAGTTTGGTCAATGTATTCATGGCATGGTCTCCTGGATAACGCAGCACGAAGCGGCACCAGGCAGCAGACTAGCCCGGACCTTTCAGGCGGCATTGACCCAAGTCAACGATGCCCCGCTTCTCCGCTTCCGCTCGGTGTCATACGCGCCTATGCTGCGCACATGAATGAACGCATCACCCAACTGCTCGCTCAGATGGCTCAAGTGGAGGACGACCTGCGCACGGCGCTACACGAACAAGAAAGCCGGGTGTTTTTTCAGATCAAGGGCAAACGTGTGGAGTTCGAGCAGACGGTGAAAGCCGCGCATCGCCAACTCAAAACCAGTTTCTTTCGCTGGCTCGTGACCAACCGCCCTCAGAACTTGGTCACCGGCCCCATTATTTACGGCATGGTATTGCCGCTGCTGGTACTTGACTTGTTGGTGAGTTTCTACCAGTGGACTTGTTTTCCGATCTACGGCATCGCCAAAGTCAGGCGCAGCGACTACCTGGTGTTTGACAGGCACCAACTCGGTTACCTGAACTTCATCGAGAAGTTCCATTGCACCTACTGCGAGTATGCCAACGGCTTGGTTGCTTATTGGCGTGAAATCCTGGCGCGCACGGAGCTGTACTTTTGCCCGATCAAACACGCCCGAAAAATTCTAGGTACCCACGCGCACTACCGACGCTTCCTGGACTACGGTGAGGCCGACCACTACAAGGCCGCCTTGGAGGCATTGCGCGTCACCCTGAACGAAGAGAAAGCGGCCGCCGAGTCTTAGTCACAAAGCCCACATCACTCCACCGGAATGCCCGCACGCTGCAGCAAGGCGCGCAGTCGGTGGTTTTCCTGCATCGAATCCAGCATCACGGCCACGCTTGGTACGTTGGCTCCAAAGTCGCGTTGCAGGCGGCGGATGCGACCAACGCGGGCGATTTCTTCGCCAGTGAAAGGCCAGTCGGATTGCAGCGCCATGGGGCGAACCAGCACCTAGGGCTACGCTGAACAACCGTAAGCGGTCTATGAACCCCGTCCCTTGATTTTTTCCTGGCGCCGTGGTGGGGCGTGCTAGCGACAGCCAGCCACCGGGTTGACGGTCACTGCGCCGCCAGCGCGATGCGCCAAGGCATCAGTGCCTCGTAATCGTCGGCGCTCTGGGCGTTGGGTAGCGCGGTGAACAACGCAGCCAGGTAGCGGTAGGAATCGATGCCGTTGGCCTTGCAGGTCTGCACCAGCGAGTACAGGTTGGCACTGGCGTTGGCGCCGTCCACCGTATCACTGAAGAGCCAGCCTTTGCGGCCGACCACAAACGGACGAATCGAGTTCTCGCATGGGTTGTTGTCGATGGGATAGCGGCCGTCTTGAACGTAGCGAATCAGCTTGGGCCACTGCGAGCTGAAGTAGTGCAGCGCTTTGCCCAGCGCGCTGCCGGGCACCACGGCGTGCAGGTGCGTCAGCACCAAGGTCTCGATGGCCTTGATCACCGGCACGCTGTGCGCCTGCCTGAGGGCTTGGCGCTGCTGTGTATCCATGCGCAGCTCGCGCGCATTGCCCTCCACCGCGTACAGCTTGGCGATCAGCTCGATGCACTGCGCCGCCGGCTGCTCGGGCGTGCGCGCATTCTTGGGCAGCACCTGCAGTGCGTCCACCATGTAGCGTCTGGCATGCGCCCAGCAGCCCAGGTGCACCAGCTTGTGGGCGTGCGCGATCTTGTCGTAGACCTCATAGCCATCGGTCATCAACACGCAGCCTTCGCGCAACCCGGCGTACCACTGCACCGCCGCAGTGGTGCTGCGCGAGGGCGCGTAGCCAAACAGCCGGATCGGTGGCCCCGTCCCCTCGGGGCCAGAGCCCTGCGTCATCTGCACCCACATGTAGCTCTTGGCCTGCGCCGCGCGCCCGGGCTCCTTGAGCACCTGCACAGTGGTCTCGTCGCCGTACACCAGCGGGGCGTCCAGCAAGTGGTCGCGCAGCAGGTTGATCACCGGCTGCACCGCTGCACCCACGCGCACGATGCTCGCTGCCATCGTGTTGTGCGACAGGTCCGTACCACCAAAGCGCCCCAGCAGCGCCGCCTGGCGGTACAGCGGCAGCCCATCATCGAACTTGGAGGTGGCGATCCAGGCCAGCGCCGATTCGCTGAACAAGCCCTTGGGGATGATCTGTGCCGGCTTTGCAGCCAGGCGCAGGCCGCCGTCGCAGCACGGGCAGGCGTACTTCACGCGCTCGTGGCGGATCACGCGCACCTGCTGCGGGATGATGTCGAGTTGTTCGCTGGCCTGCACGCCGATCTCCACCAGCGTGGCGCCATCGTGCGCACAGACCCGCTCGGCAGCGCTGAGTTCATGGCGCACGACGTGGCGCTCCAGTGCGGGATCCAGAGGCTTGCGCCCGCGCTTGGCGCGCTTGTGGCCGGCGATCTCGGTGTGAGGGGTGTCGTCGGTGCCATCGCCGCCATTGCCGCCATCGACACCTTCTTGCTGCGCAGGCTGCGCCTTGGTGGCTGCGGCCAGCGCCTCGGCCTCGTTGAAGAACATGTCCTTCTGATGCGTTCCAACGGCCTCGCTGCTGGCAGCAAAGACCTTGCGCATCATCTTGTTGAGCTTCTCCTGCAGCAGGTCGCGCTGGGCGCGCAGCAGGCGGTTCTGGCCGATCAGTGAATCGCGGTGGGCCTGTGCGGCGTCGCGTTCTGCTTGCACGGCCTCGCGTTGAGCCTGCGCAGCATCGCGCTCGGACTGGGCCGCATCCAGCGCCCTTTGCAGCGCTGCAAATTCTTCGATGCTGGGCGGCTTTGTCATTGGTATCTCTGACCCCGCACCCAGCATCGAAGTTCCCTCAAGCCGCGCGTTTGTAGCGCAATATTTCGTGCCCGCGCATGGCCGCCAGATCGATGCCTTCGAGCAGCCAGTGCAGTTGCTGTACGCTGAGTTCCACCACCCGCTGATTGTCGCGCGGCCAGATGAAGCGCTCGCTCTCCAGGCGCTTTTGCAAGAGCCAGAATCCGTTGCGGCTCCAGCCCAGA
>JBEAWD010000150.1:0-6672 GCA_041160585.1 Pseudomonadota bacterium
ACCATGAGCAGTGAACTGATCAAACACATCTCCGATGCCTCTTTTGAAGGCGACGTGCTGAACGCCTCCACGCCGGTGCTGGTGGACTACTGGGCCGAGTGGTGCGGCCCGTGCAAGATGATCGCGCCCATCCTGGACGACGTGTCCAAGGACTACCAGGGTCGTCTGCAAGTGGCCAAGATGAATGTGGACGAGAACCGCGATGTGCCGGCCAAGTTCGGCATTCGGGGCATTCCCACGCTGATGATCTTCAAGGGCGGTCAACTCGCTGCGACCAAGGTCGGCGCCCTGTCCAAGGCACAGCTCGCCGCCTTCATCGACGAGCACCTATAATAAAGCTGATGCGCCGCGCAACCCGCGGCGCGCCCGGTCAGATCGGGGCGGCCTGCGGCCAACCGTTTCGCCCGTCGCCCCTGAACAGCACGCCCAGACGCCGACTGTTCCCCTGAATTCGTCCCTTCCAGCAGTTTTCCGCCCCGGTTGCGGCCGGCCAAGCGGCCTTCAACGAATGCCCTTGCCGACCACCGGAGCCCCAGGGTCTACACAGACCTGATCCGGCCTTGCGCCGGCCATCCACCGGATCGATCCGGTTTCGTTGCGCTTTAGCGGCAGCCACACATGCACCTCTCAGAACTCAAAGCCCAGCACGTCTCCGAGCTCATCAAGCAAGGCGAAGCCCTGGAGATCGAGAACGTCTCGCGAATGCGCAAGCAGGAGCTGATGTTTGCCATCATGAAAAAGCGGGCCAAGGCCGGTGAGCAGGTCTTCGGCGATGGCGTGCTCGAGGTCCTTCCCGACGGATTCGGCTTCCTGCGCTCGCCGGACACGTCCTACATGGCGTCCACCGACGACATCTACCTCTCCCCAAGTCAGATCCGCCGCTTCAACCTGCACACCGGCGACATGATCGAAGGCGAAGTCCGGGTGCCCAAGGACGGCGAGCGCTACTTCGCGCTGGTGAAGGTTGACCGCGTGAACGGCTTGTCTCCCGAGGAGAACAAGCACAAGATCATGTTCGAGAACCTCACGCCTCTGTTCCCCAAGGAGCAGTTCAAGCTCGAGCGCGACATCAAGGCCGAAGAGAACATCACCAGCCGCATCATCGACCTCATTGCCCCCATCGGCAAAGGCCAGCGCGCCTTGCTGGTGGCGCAGCCCAAGACCGGCAAGACGGTGATGATGAAGCAGATCGCCCATGCGCTGGTGGCCAACCATCCGGACATCCACCTCATCGTGTTGCTCGTGGACGAACGCCCCGAGGAAGTCACGGAGATGGTGCGTGGCGTGCGTGGTGAGGTCATTTCCTCCACCTTCGACGAGCCGGCCGCCCGCCATGTGCAGGTGGCCGAGATGGTCATTGAGCGCGCCAAGCGGCTGGTGGAACTCAAGAAGGATGTGGTGATCCTGCTCGACTCGATCACCCGCTTGGCCCGCGCCTACAACAACGTGCTGCCTTCCAGCGGCAAGGTGCTGACCGGCGGCGTGGACGCCAACGCCCTGCAGCGCCCAAAGCGATTCTTCGGTGCGGCGCGCAATGTGGAAGAAGGCGGCAGCCTCACCATCATCGGCACGGCGCTGATCGACACCGGCTCCAAGATGGACGAGGTGATCTACGAGGAATTCAAGGGGACCGGCAACTGCGAAATCCACCTCGATCGCCGCATGGCCGAGAAGCGTGTCTACCCGTCGATCCTCATCAACAAAACCGGCACGCGGCGCGAAGAGCTGCTGCTCAAGCCCGAAATCCTGCAAAAGACTTGGATCCTGCGCAAGCTGCTCTACAACATGGACGAGATCGAGGCGATGGAGTTCGTGTTGGACAAGATGAAGCAGACGAAGAACAACCTCGACTTCTTCGACATGATGCGCCGCGGCGGTTGAGTCCAGCGGCAGGCGCGTCGGCGTGCCAGGCGCACACCGCCTGCCGGCTTCTTGCAATTGCCGTATAATGCGCGATTACCCGTTCCACGGAAAGTGCGCCGCCATCCCGTGATGAAGCAGCGTGGCTTCCAGTAACCCCGAACAAAGGTTCCCCGATGAAAGAAGGCATCCACCCCAACTACCGCGAAGTGTGCTTCGTGGACCTGTCCAACGGCTTCAAGTTCGTCACGCGTTCGTGCGTGCAGACCAAGGAAACCGTGAAGATGGACGACGGCCGTGAGCTGCCGCTGATGAAGCTGGAAACCACCAGCGAGTCGCATCCTTTCTACACCGGTACCCAAAAGAGCGTGGACAACCTCGGCGGCCGCGTCGAGAAGTTCCGCAACAAGTTCGCGCATCTCAAGAAGTAAGCACCGTGCAGGTGGCGCGAGCCTCGAATCAAGGGCAGCCTGGGCTGCCCTTTTTTCTTGAATGCCGCTGTCTTGGCATGATGCACCCATGATCACCACCCCCGCCCTGGTCACCCGAGAGGCTGCGCAGCGCCTTCCCCGGTTGGCGCTGTGGCTCATGGCGGCCTTCTACCTGCTGCCCGGCCTGTTCGGACGCGACCCCTGGCGCAACGCCGACCTCACGGCCTATGGTGTGATGCTGGCCATGGCCGAAGGCCGCACCGACTGGTTGGAGCCCACCTTGGGACAGGTTGCTGTACATGCCTCGCTTCCGGCTCATGCCCTTGGGGCCATCTTCATCGCCGCGCTCACCCCTCTGGGCGTGTATGCACCATTGGCCGCTAGGCTGCCCTTCGTGCTGCTGTTGGGCGCGAACATGGCGCTGATCTGGTACGCCACCTATCGCTTGGCCCGTACTGAAGCGGCGCAGCCGGTGGCATTCGCCTTTGGTGGCGAGGCGCAGCCCACCGACTACGCCCGCGCCCTTGCCGATGGTGCACTGCTGGCCTTCATGGCCACGCTGGGCCTGCTGCAGCTGGGCCACGAGACCACGCCGGAGCTGCTGCAACTGAGTTCGGTGTGCCTGCTACTGTGGGCCTTGGCCCTTCCGGCACAACGCGGTTGGAAGGCCGGTGTGGTGGCCCTCACCGCCCTTGCGCTGTTGTCGGCATCTGGCGCGGCGGAGCTCGCCCTGGCCTGCGGCGTGGCCGCGGCATTGGTGTGCCTTCGTTCAGAAGACGCCGCCCTGGCGCCGATGCGCTGGTGGGTGGCCGGTGGCACCTTGCTGGCCCTGCTGCTGGGAATGGGCTTGCACACCTTCCGCGCCACCTTGGATTGGCCCGAGGAGGCCGCCGACCTCGTGCAACTCGCGCGGCTGCTGGTCTGGTTCACTTGGCCCACGGCACCCTTGGCCCTGCTGACCCTGTGGCGGTGGCGGCAACAGCTGTTGCGCCGCCATGTGGCCGTGCCCCTGCTGCTGGCCCTGCTGCCCCTGCTGCAGGCCATCCTCGTGGGTGGCTCAGACCGCACCCTGCTGCTGGCCATCCCCGGCATCGCCGTGCTGGCGGCTTTCGCCCTGCCCACGCTCAGCCGCAGCGGCAGCGCCGCCGTGGACTGGTTCTCGGTCTTCTTCTGTGGCGGCCTGGCCCTGGCGGTGTGGGCGGTATTCCTGTCGCTTCAAACCGGCTGGCCTGAAGCCCCGCTGCGCAATGCGATGGCCGTGGCGCCTGACTACCGTGCGGAGTTCCAGCCGCTGGCGCTGGCTCTGGGCCTGATGGCCACCGCCCTTTGGCTGTGGATGGTTCGCTGGCGCACCGCACGACACCGCAAGGCACTGTGGAAGAGCCTGGTGCTGCCGGCCGGTGGTGTGCTGCTGAACTGGACCCTGGGCATGACGCTGCTGCTGCACCCGCTGGACTACACCCGCAGCCTGACGCCCTGGGTGCAGGCCTTGCGCGCCCCCCTGGCAAGCGCGGAGTGTCTGGCCGCACCCGGTATGCAATTGGCCTATGTGGCCGCGCTCGAGGCGCAGGGGCAATGGCGTATCGACGCCCGACATGATGCTTTGGACACCACCCCCTGCCCCATCTTGCTGCTCACGGAAAGCCGTGACGGTGGTGTGCCCGAGGTGGCCGGTTGGGTCTTCAGTGAACGGGTTCGCCGCCCGACAGAGCGCTACTTTGCGACCCTGGTGTATCGCCGCTCAGCAAGTGCTGGCGCACCCGAGCGGCCGGCAGGCGCAGACTGAAGCGGGAACCTCGCCCCAATTCGCTGTCGATCAGCAGCTCGCCGCCATGGCGCTGGATGGCATGCTTGACGATGGCCAGCCCCAGTCCGGTACCCCCGGTTTCGCGCGAACGGCTGGGGTCGACGCGATAAAAGCGCTGTGTCAAACGCGGAATGTGTTCGCGCGCGATGCCGACGCCGCTGTCCTCGACGGCCACCACCGCATTACCTTCGGCGTCCATGGCGGCCTCCACACGAATCTCGCCCCCTGACGGCGTGTAGCGGACGGCATTGAGCACGAGGTTGCCGATGGCGCTGTGCAGTTCGGACTCTTGGCCCGCCAGCGCCAGCCCCGTGTGATGTGGAAAGACCAGCTGGTGGCATCCGCCGGAAACGCCGCGCACCTCGGCCTCGATGCGCGACAACAGGCTGTCCAGATCGACCCACCGATCCACCGGCGGACGTGGGCTGCCCTCGAGTCGGGCCAGCACCAGCAGATCGGACACGAGGCTTTGCATGCGCTGCGACTGTTGCCGCATGAGCCCCAGGATTCGGCCTCGCTCGGCCCGGTCCAAGTCGATGGATTCCAGCGTTTCCACGAAGCCCGACAGCACCGTCAAGGGTGTTCGGATCTCATGCGAGACGTGAGAGACGAACTCGCGGCGCATCGCATCAGCCTGCTCGCGTGCCGAGACATCCTGAAGCAGCACCATGCTGCGGTCTGCCGCATAGCGCCGCACCAGGATACTCAGGCTGCCCTGGTGCCGTGGACTGCCCATCAAGAGCGGCTCGTCGTGGTCGCCGTTGAGCAAGTAGTCCACGAAGAGAGGCTGACGCACGAGATTGGTGATCAGTTGGAGGTGGTCGCGAACGGGATCCAGTCCGAGATGGTCGGCTGCCACCCTGTTGCACCACACCACATGGTGGGCGCCATCGAGCAGCAGCACCCCATTGGGCGTCGCCTCGAACGCCTCCAGGAACTGCGCCTGATCGGCATGGGCCATGGCCAGCTCGCGTTCGCGCTGCCTTAGCGCCTTCTGGGCGTGGTATGCCACGTCTGCCCACCGCCCGGGCAAGGCGGGTGCGGGCGACTCCGAATCGCGACGCAGCCAATCGATGAGCCGGCGGCTGCGCCACTCCTCGCGCAGCGCCCACAAGGTGGCCACGGTGCTCAAACCCAACAGGCCACCCACCACGGGCACGCCGAGTCGAACACCGACCACCTCGCCGGTGGCCGTGGCCACCACGAGGATGAGGATGCGCAGAAACAGCCGGCCCCAGTTCACCTGATGCTCAACCCTGCGCCACCACGTCGGCCAGGCGATGGCAGCACTGCTCCACCAGCTGGGCGTCACTTGCCTCCACCATCACCCGTATCACGGGTTCGGTGCCAGAGGGTCGGATCAGCACCCGCCCGCCTTCGCCCAGCGCCGCCTCAACTTGGCGAACCGCCTCTTCCACGTGGACCGAAGCCTTCCATGGGTGCGGCGCCTGCAGGCGGACATTGATCATCTTCTGTGGGAAGAGCGCGGCACCCTTCAGGCATTGCGAGAGGGTGCTCGCCCGGCGGCGCAGTGCTTGCAGCACCTGCAGGGCGCTGACCAAGGCGTCACCGGTGGTGTGGCGGTCCAGCACCAGCAGATGACCAGAGCCCTCACCGCCGAGTTGCCAGCCGCGCTTGACCAACTCCTCCAGCACATAGCGGTCACCGACCTTGGCCCGCACCAGCTCGATGCCTGAGCGCTTGAGCGCCAACTCAATGCCCAGGTTCGTCATCAGCGTGCCCACCACACCGGGCACGGCCAAACCTGCGTTCAGACGGTCGAGGGCCAGCACGTACAGCAACTCGTCGCCGTTGTACAAGCGCCCTTGGCCATCGACCATCTGAAGGCGGTCCGCATCACCGTCAAGCGCAACCCCGAGGTCAGCCTGGTGCTCAGCCACCGCTGCCACCAGGGCCTGCGGCGCGGTGGCACCCACGCCATCGTTGATGTTGCGGCCGTCCGGCGCACAGCCGATGCGCACGACCTGGGCGCCCAACTCGTGGAACACGGCAGGCGCCACGTGATAGGCCGCCCCGTGGGCGGCGTCGACCACCACCTTCATCCCTTCCAGGCTGAAGCTATCCGGTACGCAGGCCTTGCAGAACTCGATGTAGCGGCCCGCCGCATCGTCCACCCGACGCGCACGGCCCAATGCGGACGAATCCACCCACTGCGGGTCCTCATCGAGCGCCGCCTCGACCTCAAGCTCCCAGACATCGGGCAATTTGGTGCCGTCCGCCGAGAAGAACTTGATGCCGTTGTCACCGTAGGGGTTGTGTGACGCACTGATCACCACGCCCAGCTGTTGGCGCAGGGCGCGCGTGAGGTAGGCCACACCCGGGGTGGGCAGCGGCCCGGTCAGCAGCACGTCCACCCCAGCCGAATTGAATCCGGCCTCCAGGGCGCTTTCGATCATGTAGCCCGACACGCGTGTGTCCTTGCCGATCAGCACGCTGGCGCGCTTGGCATGGCGCCGCAACACGCGGCCCACGGCATGCCCCAGGCGAAGCATGAAATCGGGGGTGATGGGGTCGTGACCGACGGCGCCTCGGATGCCGTCGGTGCCGAAGTAG
>JBEAWD010000178.1:0-7960 GCA_041160585.1 Pseudomonadota bacterium
GGGCCGCGTTCAGCAGCGAATTCGGTCGCGCGTGGTTTGCCGCCGGGTGCAGGCGCCGTGCGGTTCCGGCTCTTGGGCGGGCCCATTAGGATGCATGTCGTGAGTGTACCGTCAGCCTGGAGTCACCTCTTGAACAAGCCCGCGGTGCTGGCCGTGACGGTGGTGGCCGCCGTCGGGCTGGGCGCGCCTGGCGGCGTCGGCGCGCAGGGATTGGAACCCGCGGGGCAGGCTGCTGGCCTGGCGCCACTGTCTGCACCGCCGAACTTTCGGCTGGGCGCCTTGGGGTTGTCGGCGTCCTGGCGACCCGAGTTTGCCGGTGCGGCCCGCTCAACATGGGCCTTCACCCCCAACCTGATGCTGCAATGGGGGCGTCTGACACTGAGCAATGGCGGCACCCTGGCCAGCCGCGCCGGCGAGCCCACTGAGGCGGGCCTTGCCGCTGACCTTCTGTCACAAGACCGGCTAAGCCTGCGCGCGGCAGTGAACGTGGAGCAGGGGCGCAAGAGCCAGGAGATCGAACGCCTTCGCGGCTTGCACGACATTCCTGCCCATCTGCGTGGTCGTGTGCAGGCGGCGTGGCGCCTGCATCCCCGTTGGGACCTGGTGGGCGTGTGGCGCGGCGACCTCACCGACCGAGGCACGGGCAGCAGCGCCGAAGTGGTCATCGTGCACGAATGGCGGCCCGAGTTTCTGGACCATCGCCGTTGGCGCATTTCGGGCGGTCTGGCGGCCCAATGGCGAGATGCCCGGCAGGCCAACCTCCATCATGGCGTCACCGACGAAGACGCTTTGCGGACGGCCTTTGCCGCCTACCGGCTTGGCGCAGGCTTTACCGACGCGCGGGCCTTTGCCAATTGGCGTCGTGAACTGGACGGGTCCTGGGTCGCCTACGGTGCGCTGGCCTACGAAGCCCTCTTGCATGAGGCCGCGCGCAGCCCCATCGTGCAGCAGCCGCGCGCCTTCTCCTTGAGTGTCGGCTTGGGCCGGCGCTTCTGATCAACGCCCGTGGGGTATCACCCCAGGCCGCTTGCGCGCAGCCACGCCCGGGCATCGACCACGTCCTGCGCAATGCCCGCTTCCAGGGCCTGCAGCGACTCGTAGCGCCGTTCATCGTGCAGCTTGTGCAGCAGGTCCACGCCCACCACGCGCCCGTAGCCGCCATCGCGGGCCAAGGGCCAGCGCAGACAGTGCACCTCCAGCAGTACGCGCCCGGCGTCTTCCACCGTGGGCCGCACGCCCAGGCTGGCCACCCCCGGCAAGGGCTGCGCCGCCAGCCCGTGCACCTGCACCACGAAGATGCCCATGGCCGCTGGCTTGGCGTGCGGCACGCGCAGGTTCAGTGTGCGAAACCCGTCATCGCCGCCATTGGAGCTTGCGCCCAACTCCCGCCCGAGCTTGCGGCCGTGCACCACATGTCCGCTGATGCGGTAGGGGCGGCCGAGCAGGGCCGCCGCGCGCGCCATGTCGCCCTCGGCCAATGCCTGACGCACAGCCGAACTCGACACGCGAAGGCCATGCACTTCGTAGCTCATCATCCGCGATACATCCAGCCCACGCTCGCCCCCATGGGCATCCAGCAGAGCGTAGTCCCCCGCCCGCTTGGCGCCGAAGCGGAAATCGTCGCCCACCAACAGGTAGCGCGTGTTCAAGTCGCCCAATAGCGTGCGTTCGATGAAGTCGGTGGGACTGAGCGCGGCCATGCGTTCGTCGAAGCGTGCCACGACCACTTCGTCCACCCCGCAGCGCCGCAGCTCCAGCAGCTTGTCGCGCAGCGACCCCACTCGTGAAGGCGCGCGCTCGGCCTGGCCCGCCAGGCGGGCAAAGTAGTCCCGCGGGTTGGGCTCGAAGGTCATGACGCAGGCCGGCAGACCACGCTGCCGCGCCTCGCTGCACAGCAAGGCCAGCATGGCCTGGTGTCCGCGGTGCACGCCGTCGAAGTTGCCGATGGTCAGGGCGCATGGCGGGCTCGCGTCAGGGCGGCGGGCGCGGTAAACCTTCATGGCCGGATTATCCGGTCAAGTACCTGCACGCCCTCCGGGCAAGGCAGGGCGGCTAGACTGGCGTTTTGATCGGCTGCGCACGCATGTCCTCTTCACCATTGATTGTCGGTTTGGGCGGCACCCCGCGTGCCGACTCGACCACCGAACGTTGCCTGCGTCTGGCCCTGGATCGCGCACAGGACCTGGGCTGCCGCACGCGGATGATTTCAGGGCCCACGCTGCCCACGGACATCTACGAATTCGACCCTGCGGTGCGCACGCCCGAGGCGGCTGCCCTCATTCAGGCGCTGCGCGATGCCGATGGTCTGATCCTGGCTTCGCCCTCGTACCACGGATCGATCTCCGGCTTGTTGAAGAACGCGCTGGACTACGCCGAAGACCTGCGACAAGACAGCCGCGTGTACCTGCAAGACCGTGCGGTGGGTTGCATCGTGTGTGCCGAAGGTGCGCAGGCCCTGGGCTCCACCCTCATGGCCATGCGCTCGGTCGTGCACGCACTGCGCGGTTGGCCCACGCCCTTCGGAGCAGCGGTTCACACCGCCGTTCGGCCCTTCGATGCCGAAGGCCGGGTGGTGGATGAGGCGGTTCGACGCGCCTGTGAAACCGTCGCTGAGGAGGTGGTGACCTTCGCGCGCCGCTGGACCGCCTGAGGCGAGGCTCAGCCCGGTTATCCGGGGTTGGGTTCAGCTCAGTCGAACCGATTCGCGCAGCGCGGCCTCTTCCTGAGGCGTCAGCCAGCGCCATTGACCTGGCTCCAAGGACGGTTCCAATTCCAGCGTGCCCATCTGCAGGCGGTGCAGGGCCTCCACCCGGTTGCCCACGGCCGCCACCATGCGCTTGACCTGATGGTAGCGCCCTTCTCCGATGGTCAGGCGCATGGCAGGCCCGCTTTCACCCCTTAGGGGTTCGACGGCCAGTGCCCGTACGGCTTGGGGGTCGTCGTCCAGCACCACGCCGGCCAGCAGGCGGGCGGTCACATCGTCTGCCAGTTCGTGCTTGCAGCTCACGTGATACACCTTGTTTGCATGCCACTTCGGCGATGTCAGGCGGTGGTTGAGTTCACCATCGTCGGTCAGCAGCAGAAGGCCCGTGGTGTCTTCGTCCAGACGGCCGATGGGCTGCAGCCCCCTCAGGCGCAGAGGAGTGGGCAGCAGGCTCATCACGCTGGGGTGGTGGCGGGGCTTGAGCGAGCACTCGTAGCCGCTGGGTTTGTTGAGCATCACCACGGCACGTTCGCGGTACGGCCACTCGCGTCCGTCAACCACGAAGGTCCACAGGGCTGGCTGCGCAGCCAGCTCAGGCGCGACCAGGTCGGCCATCGCAGCCTCCGGATCCTCCACCACCACGCCGCGCACGGACACGCGCCCCAGCCGAACCAGGGCTCGGCAGTCTCGACGGCTGCCGAAGCCCTGCGCGTGCAACGCACCTTCCAGGCTGAGCGCGCCGCGGCCGCTGCCTTGGCCTCGGCGCTTCAGGCGAACACCCCGGCGGTTTCCTGCATGCGCTCGCTGACCTGGCCCAGGTGGTGGACCGTGTCGCCCCAAGCCATCTCGATCATCGTGAGGCGCTTGAAGTCGTGGCTGGCGCTGTATTCGTCGGTCACGCCGATGCCGCCGTGCAATTGGATGCACTGCTGGCCCACGAAGCGCACGCTTTGGTTGATCTGCACCTTGGCTTGGCTGAGGGCCCGTCGCCGCTGCTCGGCCGGCTCCCCCAACTTCAGCGTGGCGTAGAAGCTCATCGAGCGGCCGAGTTCCTGTTGCATCTTCACGTCGGCCATCCGGTGCCGCAGCGCCTGGAAGCTCGACAGCGCCGCACCGAACTGCTTGCGCGTGTTCATGTAGTCCACCGTGGTGGCCACCAGGCGATCCATCACGCCCACCGCTTCTGCAGCCACGGCGGCGATGCCGATGTCCTGCGCCAACTCAAGGTCCTCAAGGCCCTGGCGCGTGATCAGCTCAGCGGGGCTGTCCTGCATCGCCACCTCAGCAGCACGTGCGCCGTCTTGCGTGGGATAGCCGCGTACCGACAGACCAGCCGCATCGCGCTTGACCAGGAACAGGGCGATGCGCCCGTCGAGCACGGCCGGCACGATGAAGGCATCGGCCTCATCACCCGCGGGCACCACGCTCTTGTGCCCGCTCAGTCGCCAACCACCACCATCGCCACCATCCGCCCTGGCCGTGGCGGCGCAGCGCGAGAGGTCGTAGCGCGCGGCACGCTCCTGATGCGCCAGCACCACCAGCGCCGAACCGTCGGCCACGCGCGGCAGCCAAGACGCTGCCAGCGTGGCGTCCCCGCGCTGCAGCAAGGCCGGTGCGATCAGGGCACCTTGCGCATAGGGGGCCGACACCAGGCCGCGCCCCAGTTCCTCCAACACCACCATGGCCTCCACAGGACCGAAGCCCATGCCGCCCTGCGCTTCGGGCACGGCCAGTGCGGTCAGGCCCAGTTCGGCGAGTTCGCCATATACCGCGCGGGCCGCGCCACCGGCCTTGGCCAGCGCATGCCGACGCTCGAACCCGTGCTCCTTGCTGACCCAGCGCGACACCGCCTCGCGCAGTGAAACCTGATCATCGGAAAAATCGAAATCCATGGCCTTGTCTCCCTTCAGCCCAGCACGGTCTGCGCCACGATGTTGCGCTGCACCTCGTTGCTGCCGCCGTAGATGGTGGTCTTGCGCATGTTGAAGAAGGTGCCCGCCAGCGGCGCACAGTGGGCAGCGCCCACATGTTCACCCTGCCAGCCAGCCTCCATCGCTTCGCTGATGAAGGGCGTGGCGAAGGGGCCGGCGGCCAGCATCATCAACTCGCTGTAGCGCTGCTGGATCTCGCTGCCGCGGATCTTCAGCAGCCCGGCCACGTCCAGCGACTGCTTGCCGCTCTTCTCGGCGCTCAGCACGCGCAGCACCATCATCTCCAGGGCCACGATGTCCACCTCGAGCTGTGCCACCTGATCGCGAAAGCGAAGGTTGTCCCACACGCCTTCGGCCTTGGCGATGCGCTTGACCCTCTCGAGTTCGCGCTTGGCCCGGTTCACATCGGCAATGTTCGTGCGCTCATGGGCCAGCAGGTACTTGGCGTAGGTCCAGCCCTTGTTCTCTTCGCCCACCAAGTTTTCGGCGGGCACCTTCACGTTGTCGAACCACACCTCGTTGACTTCAGGCTCACCGTCCAGCAGAACGATGGGGCGCACCGTCACCCCGGGGGTCTTCATGTCGATCAGCAGGAAGGAGATGCCGGTCTGCGGTTTGCCTTCTGAGCTCGTTCGCACCAGGCAGAAGATCCAGTCGCCATGCTGGGCCAGGGTGGTCCAGGTCTTCTGGCCGTTCACGATGTAATGGTCGCCCACGCGTTCGGCACGGGTCTTGAGCGACGCCAGGTCCGAGCCTGAACCGGGTTCGCTGTAGCCCTGGCTCCACCACACCTCGCCGCTGGCGATGCCGGGCAGGAATCGCTGCTGCTGCTCGGGTGAGCCGAAGGCCATGATCACTGGGGCCACCATGACGGGGCCGAAGGGAACCACACGCGGCGCGCCGGCCAGGGCCAGTTCCTCTTCGAAGAGGTGACGCTCCACCGCGTTCCAGCCTGGGCCACCGAAGGCCTTGGGCCAGTTCCAGCCCAGCCAGCCCTTGGTGCCCAGAATCCTGGCCCAGCGCTGGTGGTCCTCGCGGCTCAAGCGCAGCGCGTTGTGCACCTTGTGGCTGATGTCCTGGGGCAGGTGTTGCGCCACCCAGTCGCGGATGCTGGCGCGGAAGGCCAATTCCTCGGCGGTGAAGTTCAGGTCCATGTCGAAAGGCTCGAAGGGCAATGAGGCAAACCGGGGTTTTAGCACGACCGTGCGGTGGTCCTGACCGTGTGGCCCCACAATCGCGCTGCGCTTGCCTTCAGACTCTGCACAAACGATGGGATCCTTCACCGAAAGCTTGCATCTGGCCTGGGACATGGCCACCCGGTGGGACCCCGCCCTGTGGCAGGTGGTGGCCTTGTCGCTGCAGGTCAGCGGCACCGCAACCCTCATCGGTGCGGCCATTGGACTCTTGGCCGGCGCGTGGCTGGCCGTGGCGCGTTTTCCCGGCCATCGCCTGGTGGTGGTGGTGCTCAATACCTTGTTGGCGCTGCCCTCGGTGGTGGTGGGTCTGGTGGTGTACTTGCTGCTGTCGCGTCAGGGACCGCTGGGGTCCTGGGGCATCCTGTTCACACCCACGGCCATGGTGCTGGCTCAGGCAGTGCTGGTGGTGCCGGTGGTGACTGCCCTCACGCGCCAGTTGATAGCCGACGCTGCGCACGGCAATGGCGAGCAACTTCGCTCCCTTGGCGCGCGGCCGGTGGCCGTGGCCGGTCTCCTGCTGTTGCACGAGCGCTGGGCGCTGCTCACGGTGCTGCTGACCGCCTTCGGGCGCGCGGTCAGTGAAGTCGGCGCGGTGATGATCGTGGGCGGCAATATTGCCGGCGTCACGCGCGTGATGACCACCACCATTGCACTGGAAACGAGCAAGGGTGACCTACCGCTGGCCTTGGGCCTCGGCATCGTGCTGTTGTCAGTGGTGGCGCTCATCAACCTGGGGATTGCCCTGCTGCAGTGGCTGCAGCGTGAGCAGGAGGCCGCGGGAAAGCGCTCGTCCGATGATGCTGCCCCGGCAGGGGCTGCCCCATGAGCGCGGCTCCTCTCATTCGACTGCGCGGTGCAGGCGTGTCCTTTGGCGAGCGACGCGTGCTGCATGCCCTGGATGTCGATGTTCACCCCGGCGAGCGCGTGGCCCTCTTGGGCTCCAACGGATCGGGCAAGACCACGCTGCTGCGGCTCCTGCATGGTCAGCTGCCCCATGCCGGTACGCGACAGGTGCAGACCGATGCGCAAGGCCGTGAGCCTCGTCAGGCCATGGTGTTCCAGCGTCCCTTCCTGCTGCGACTGTCGGTGTGGTGGAACCTGATGATCGCGCTGTGGCTGGGGGGCGTGCCGCGCGCGGATCGGGCAGACAGGGCCCGCCAGGCCTTGCAGCGCGTGGGCCTCTTGGAGCATGCAAGCCGCCCGGCTCGCGTCTTGTCCGGTGGGCAACAGCAGCGCTTGGCCCTGGCCCGCGCCTGGGCCGTGCGTCCGCAGTTGCTCTTCCTGGACGAGCCCACGGCGAGCCTTGACCCCGCCGCCAAGCGCGACGTCGAGTCCTTGATCGAAGAGTTCGCCGGCGAGGGCATGACGCTGATCATGAGCACGCACAACCTCGGGCAGGCCAAGCGCCTGGCCACGCGCGTTCTCTATCTCGAGTCCGGGCGCTTGGTCGTGGACCGACCGGTGCAGGGCTTTTTCCATGAGCCCCTGCCGGAGGCGGCAGCACAGTTCCTCAGCGGTGAGCGAACGTGAGTGTGAACCCGGTTGGTCATGCCCGCCATCGGCCCGCCCTCTGCCCACCATCGGCCCGCTCGGATCGTGTCCCGTGACCCTCTCACCATGATTTGTCGTTCCATGCGATCTTCCGTCCTGACCCCAGCCGCCCTGGCCCCCGCCCATGGCAGGACCATTCTGAACAGCCTGTTGGTCGTCGGCCTGGTTCCCGGTGTGGTGATGGCGCAGACCGCTCCAGCCCCACAGGCTGAGGCGGTGGTCATCAGCGGCTCCCTGATCGAGCGCACGCTGCGCGACGCCCCGTACGCCATCAGCGTCATTGACCAACAGGACATCCGCGCGGCCGGGGCCATGATCAACGCCAGCGAAGCCCTGCAGCGCCTTCCGGGTCTGGTGGCCAACAACCGGTCCAACTTTGCGCAGGACCTGCAGATCAGCTCGCGCGGCTTCGGCGCGCGCTCGGGCTTCGGTGTCCGAGGTTTGCGCATCGTGGCCGATGGACTGCCGGCCACCGGGCCCGATGGGCAGGGGCAGGTGTCGCAATTCGACCTCTCTTCAGCGCAGCGCATCGAGGTGCTGCGCGGCCCCTTCTCGGTGCTGTACGGCAACAGTTCGGG
>JBEAWD010000181.1:0-3074 GCA_041160585.1 Pseudomonadota bacterium
GGCACACCGCCGGAATTCAAGGGGGCGGGTCTGGGGGCCGGCCTCATTGCGGCCGTGGCCGGCCTGATCTGGTTGGGCAGCGGCTTCTTCATCGTGCAGGAAGGCCAGCAGGCCGTGGTTACCTCCTTCGGCAAGTACAGCCACACCGCAGACGCCGGTTTCCAGTGGCGCTTCCCCTATCCATTCCAGGCGCATGAGACCGTACCGGTGACGCAATTGCGTTCGCTTGAAGTGGGCCGCAGCGGCGTGGTGCAGGCCACCGGGCTGCGTGACTCGTCCATGCTCACACAGGATGAAAACATCGTGGACATCCGCTTCACGGTGCAGTACCGACTGAAGGACGCGCGCGCCTACCTTTTTGAGAACCGTGGCCCTGACGAGGCCGTGATCCAGGCCTCGGAGTCCGCCGTGCGGGAGATCGTGGGTCGAAGCAAGGTGGACCAGGTGCTCTATGAACAGCGCGATGCGATTGCGGCCGACCTGGTGAAGTCTGTGCAGGCGCAGTTGGACCGTCTGAGTTCGGGCATCGTGGTGGCCAATATCAATGTGCAGAACGTCCAGGTGCCCGAGCAGGTACAGGCAGCGTTCAATGACGCGGTGAAGGCTGGCGCCGACCGCGACCGCCTGAAGAACGAAGGCCAGGCCTATGCCAGCGATGTGATCCCCAAGGCGCGCGGAACGGCCGCTCGTCTACTCGAAGAAGCCGAGGGATACCGGTCACGCGTGGTCGCTCAGGCTGAAGGTGATTCGCAGCGCTTCAAGTCGGTGCTTACCGAGTACAAGAAGGCGCCGGCCGTGACGCGCGACCGTCTGTACATCGAAACCATGCAGCAGATCTATCAGAACGTCAGCAAGGTGATGATCGACAGCCGGGCCAATTCGAGCCTGCTGTACCTGCCGCTGGACCGCATCCTGCAACAGACGGTGCAGGGCAATCCCGGATCCATCGTGCCGAACGTGAACCCCAATTCCGGTGCGCCCGAGGTGGGCAGCAGCACCGCCCCCGCGCCGGCGGATACGCGCTCGCGTGACGGTCAGCGCAGCCGCGACCGCGATTCGCGCTGAAGCCCGGAGGAATCAAGCAATGAACCGAATCGGATTGTGGTTGGCCTCCGCGCTGGCCGTGCTCATGCTGGCGTCCTCGATGCTGTTCGTGGTGGACCAGCGGCAGGTCGGCGTGGTGTATGCGCTGGGTGAGATCAAGGAAGTGATCACCGAGCCTGGCCTGAAGTGGAAGATGCCGCCCCCTCTGCAGAACGTGGTGTTTCTGGACAAGCGCATCCAAACGCTGGACAGCCCAGAGACCCGGCCCATCTTCACCGCCGAGAAGAAGAGCCTGATCATCGACTGGCTCGTCAAGTGGCGTATCGCCGAACCGCGGCAGTTCATCCGCAACAACGGGGTGGACATGCGCAACCTGGAAAATCGGCTCTCACCGGTGGTCCAGGCGGCCTTCAACGAAGAGATCACCAAGCGCACGGTCAGTGGTGTGCTGGCCGCCGACCGCGACAAGGTGATGAACGGGGTGCGCGAACGGTTGGCCGATGAGGCCAAGTCCTTCGGTATCGAGATCATCGACGTGCGCATCAAGCGTGTGGACTTTGTGGCCGACATCACCGATGCCGTGTACCGGCGGATGGAATCCGAGCGTAAGCAGGTGGCCAACGAACTGCGCTCTCAGGGCTCGGCCGAGGGCGAAAAGATCCGCGCCGACGCCGATCGCCAACGCGAGGTGATCATCGCCGAGGCCTACCGCGACGCCCAGAAGATCAAGGGCGAGGGAGATGCCAAGGCATCGGCGCTGTATGCCGACTCCTTCGGCCGTGACCCGCAGTTCGCGCAGTTCTATCGCAGCCTGGAGGCCTATCGCGCCACATTCCGCAGCCGCAGCGATGTGATGGTGATGGACCCCTCCAGCGACTTCTTCAAGGCCATGCGCAGCAGCGGCGCCGGGACCGCGCCGGCCCCATCCAAGTAAGACGGGCGGCCCACGTGGGTGATCATGGTTGAGGCCCTGCTGGCCGCTTTGGGCCTGGTCTTGGTCATCGAGGGCCTGCTGCCCACCCTCAATCCCTCGCTATGGCGCCGCCTGTTTGAACAGGCGCTGCAACTCTCCGATGGGCAGATCCGGTTCATGGGGATCGCCAGCGTCCTGCTGGGACTGGCGCTGTGGCACCTGATGAACTAGCAGCAGGCGCTCGTCAGGCCGGCGTGATGGTCGGGCCGGTACAATCGGCTCTTTAAGCGCTTGTCCGATCCCCATGTCTTCCGCCTGGCTCCTGCCTGAGCACCTTGCAGATGTCCTGCCCTCGGAGGCCAAGCGCATCGAGGGTCTGCGCCGCGCGCTGACCGATGAGGCTCAGGCCTATGGCTATGAGTTGGTGATGCCGCCCTTGGTGGAGCACCTCGATTCCCTGTTGTCGGGCACTGGCCGCACCTTGGGCCTGCAAACCTTCAAACTGGTCGATCAACTGTCTGGCCGCACCTTGGGTTTGCGTGCGGACACCACGCCGCAGGTGGCCCGAATCGACGCGCATCTGCTGAACCGTCAGGGCGTGACCCGGCTTTGCTATTGCGGTCCGGTGGTGCATACGCGCCCCAGCGGACCCTGGGCCTCGCGCGAGCCACTTCAGTTTGGCGCCGAACTTTACGGACATGCCGGACTGGAAGCCGATCTCGAGGTACTCGAACTGGCCTTGGATGGTCTACGACAGGCGGGTGTCCGTGATGCGGTGATCGACCTGGGCGACGCCCGTATCGCCAATGCCTTGCTGCACGACTTGGGTGCCGATGCGACCCAGCGCGCGGCGATCCAGGCGGCGCTGGCCGCCAAGGACACAACCGCGCTCGATGATGCGTTGGGGCCTTGGGCGGCCATGCCGGCCGCGGCCACGGCGATCAGCGGGCTGCGGCGGTTGCCAGGCTTGTACGGGACCGCATCGGTGCTGGAAAAGGCGGCTGCGGAATTGCCCGCAGGTGTGGCCACCACCCAGGCCTTGAGCGACCTGGCTTGGATCGTCCGCCATGTGCAGGCGACCCACCCCGACGTTCGCATCGGACTGGACCTGGCCGAC
>JBEAWD010000188.1:0-3420 GCA_041160585.1 Pseudomonadota bacterium
TCCACGAGCCGTGCATTCCGCACCCGCGTTTTAAAGATACGAGCGAGTGCGGTCCGCGAGGTGATTGCATCCAGGAGCATGACTGGTGCGTTGGGCAAATCCTGGACGCCTTGGAGCGGACGGGGCGAGCGTCAAATACGCTTGTGTTATATTCCAGCGACAATGGTGGTGTGCCGCCTTACGTGAATGGTAAGGCAGGCGCGCTACGCAAGGGCGACCACAGCCCCAACGGGGATCTACGCGGAAAAAAGTGGGGGCTCTGGGAAGGAGGGCACCGGGTGCCGCTCATCGTCCGTTGGCCGGGTCACACCCCTGCGGGCACGGCGTCGGGCGAACTGGTCTGCCTGACCGACGTGCTAGCGACATGCTCTGAACTTGTCGGAGTGCCACTGCCCGATGATGCCGGTGAAGACAGTTTTAGCTTCCTGCCCCTCATCCTTGGCAAGCAGCGCACGTTGCCGCGCGGGCCACTGGTTATGCATAGTTTAAAGGGTGCGTTTGCCGTCCGAGAAGGGCCATGGAAACTCATCGCCTGTTTGGGCGGTGATTACAATGACAAGGCTCCCGCACCATCCGCCGCCGAACCTACAGGCCAGCTTTATAACCTCGGCGATGACCTTGGAGAAGCAAAGGACCTTTACACTCAAAAGCCGGAGGTCGTCGCACGGTTGTCGGCCCTGTTGCAGAAGATTCGCAACGACGGCCGCAGTCGCCCCTAAAGCACGATCAATCACCATGAAACCCATCCTCACACTCTTCACCGCCCTGCTGCTCGCGCCGCTGGCCGCGCTGCACTCTGCCGATGCGCCACACAAACAACCCAACCTCGTCATTATCTTCACCGACGACCTGGGCTATGCCGACATCGGCGCACACGGCTGCAAGGACATCCACACACCTCATATCGACCGGCTTGCGGCCGAGGGCACAAGGTTCACCAACGCCTACACCGTTGCGCCCATCTGCGTGCCCTCACGCATGGGCCTCATGAGCGGGAGGTTCCCCGCCCGCTTCGGTGTCTTCGACAACCCCGAAGCCCGGCAGCAAGACCGGATCTGCCAGATATGGATGCAGGAGATCACCGTGGCCGACGTGCTCAAAAAGCAAGGCTACCGCACCGCCACCATCGGCAAGTGGCATCTCAGCGGGCACAATGACTTTGAGTTCAAGCCACCGCACGAACGCGGATTCGACGAGTTTGTCGGCATTCCTGGCGGCTTAAAATCGTTTTGGAAGGGCACGGAACTCGTGCGGCTGAAGGACGGCAACTATGAGCGGTTCAAATCGCCGGACTACCTTACCGACTTCTTCGGCACCGAGGCCTGTGAGTTCATCCAGCGGCAGAAAGACGGTCCGTGGTTTCTTTATCTGGCCTTCAATGCCCCGCATGCGCCGTTGCACGGACTTGATGAAGATCAGGCCGCCATCGAGGCGAAGGACATCAGCCCCAACCGTCGCAAATATGCCGCGATGGTCCGTGCCGTGGACCGCAACGTTGGCCGCTTGATGGAAAAGGTCCGCGAACTTGGCCTCGCCGAGAATACGCTTGTTGTTTTTTCCAATGACAACGGAGGCGGTGGCAACAACGCCGCCGTTCACACCCGAAACACCGCAATTAACATCCCACACCGCGGCCACAAGTTCGACGTGTGGGAAGGTGGCGTGCGGGTGCCTTTCATCCTGCACTGGCCCGGCCAGGTGCCTGCCGGCCAAACCTTCGATGGCCTCTCCAGCACGGTGGATGTGTTCCCGACCTTTGCCAAAGTCGCCAACGCCACGATGCCCGGCAACCTGGACGGCGTGGATCTCATGCCTTACATCCAGGGCAAAAAGACCGGCCACCCGCACGACACCCTCTGCTGGCAGCAGCGAATCTATGCCAGACCGAACGAACGCAAACCCGGCCCCGTCTATCCCGTGCCCGCCTACAACCTGGCGATCCGCAGCGGTAAATGGAAAGCCATCAAACTCGACCAACCCTTCGAGGGCACCGACGACTCCAGCGCCCAGGAAGTCTACCCCAACCAGACCTACCCCACCCAGTCCAGCGTCGATAAAATGCGTCCCGAAGATGCCCGCCCCTGGGAACTCTATGACCTGAGTCGCGACCCCGCCGAACTGAACGACCTCGCCACCGAGTTCCCTGAGAAGGTCAAGGAACTCAGCGATGCCTTCTTCGCCTGGCAGAAACAGATGCCCAAACCCGTGCCGCCGCCCGCCGCGACCAAACCCGAAGCCAATCCGAAATAGACCAAGCCATGAAACCCATTCGCACCTTCTTCACCGCCCTGCTGCTCGCGCCACTAGCCGCGCTGCATGCTGGTGAACTAACGCTCGGCGCTGTCTTCTCCGACCACATGGTGCTGCAACGGGACAAGGCCGTGCCTGTATGGGGATTGGCTGATCGAAGCGAGCAAATCACCGTGGAGTTCGCCGGGCAGAAGGAAACCACCATCGCTGGTATGGATGGCAAGTGGTTGGTGAAGCTCAACCCAATGGCCGCCAGTGCCGAGCCGAGAACGCTTTGGGTCCGGTCCGGGCAGCAGGACAGGGAAGTCCAGGTGGCTGACGTGCTCGTCGGTGATGTCTGGTTGGCCGCTGGCCAGTCCAACATGGCCATGAGCGTCGCGAAGTCAGGTGAGAACGCCATCGCCACACGCGAACCCTTGCCGTCCGGCATCCGCTTCTTTGGAGCCGGAAAGTGGCAGCGGATCACGACGGCGGAAGTTCCAAAACAGTCCGCCGTCGCGTGGGCTTTTGCGCGTGAGATCGCCCAGGCTCAAAAGTTGCCCATGGGCATCATCGTCGTTGCGAAGGGCGGCACTCGTATCGAAGCCTGGATGCCGCGAAGCGCACTGATGCGAACCGAGGCTGGGCGTTCCTTTGCTGCGCTCGCAGAACAGCCCGAGGTGATCGCCGCCGCTGCTGAAGATGCGCGGGCCTTTGTGCCCTATCCGCAGACAAAACTCTACACCTGGCGCATGGGCCGTGCATTGCCCGCCACGTTGCACGCTGAGTTCATCGCCCCCCTCGGTGCCTTTTCCCTGCGCGGAGTGCTCTGGTATCAGGGCGAGTCCAATGCCAGCCGCATGGAGGACGCGACGGCCTATGCGGAGCACTTGCCGCTTCTGGTGCAGTCTTGGCGAGACCAGTTGGAGCAGCCAACTCTGCACGTCATTGTCGTCCAGCTCCCGCACTACGAACAACCGGATGCAGAAGGCGGCACCCGGCCTTGGATTCAACTTCGCGAATCGCAGCAACAGGCCGTGAAGACTCTCGCCGACACCACTTTGGTGGATGCTTATGACCTTGGCGATCCCTCCAATGTCCATCCGCGCCGCAAGGCCGAACTGGGCCAGCGCCTCGCCACGGCCGCCTTGCGCCACGTTTACCAACCTTAACCAAGGACCAGTTCCATGA